>DASQYQ010000274.1:0-8866 GCA_035639115.1 Sphingomicrobium sp.
GGCCGCTTCGTCAAGCTCGCCGATCTCGGCGAGGTGAGGGACAGCAATTCCGAGCAGCGCTCGCTTGCCAAGATGAACGGCCACCAGGTCGTCACCTTCATGGTCCAGCGGGCGAAAGGCTCCTCGGAAGTCACTGCTTACGATGCAATGCAGAAGGAACTGAAGGCGCTCCAGCAGGAGAACCCCAAGGTCACCTTCTCCGAGGTCTTCACCAGCGTCGACTACACCAAGTCACAATATGAATCGGCGATGGAGGGACTGATCGAGGGCGCGATCCTGGCGGTCCTCGTCGTGCTCCTCTTCCTCCGCGACATCCGCGCCACTTTGATCTCGGCGGTTGCCATTCCGCTATCCGCGATCCCGGCATTCTTCTTCATGGGCCTGATGGGGATCACGATGAACTTCATGTCGACGATGGCCATGGGCCTCGTCGCCGGAGTGCTCGTCGATGACGCGATCGTGGAAATCGAGAACATCGTCCGCCACATGCGCATGGGCAAGTCGGGGTACCAGGCCGCGCTCGATGCCGCGGACGAGATCGGGCTTGCGGTGCTCGCTACGACCATGGCGATCGTCGCGGTGTTCTTCCCGGTCGCGCTGATGCCGGGCTTCGCGGGCCAATATTTCAAGGCGTTCGGCTTCACCGTCGTACTGTCGGTCCTGATGAGCCTGTTCGTCGCCCGAATGATCACACCGCTGATCTCTGCCTATTTCCTCCGCTCGCATGGCGCCCAGCCGCACGCGGCCTGGAAATGGATGGACCTGTACCTGAAGGTCCTCAACTGGAGCCTCGACACCAGCAAGACTCACGCGCTTCTGGCGAGACTGCCGAAGGCGCAGCGGCGGTTCGGCTATTACGGAATCATCGCGCTGTTCGTGTTGCTTGTCACCGTCGCGTTCGTGGCCGGCACGGGCGCCACGATGATGCTCCTCGGCAAGGTCGCCGGCTGGGGCGGCGCGGTCAATTTCACGCTTGGGCTGCTCGTCGGAACGGCGGTCGCCTACGCCGCGACCAACCTGATCGGCTATCTCGCACCGCGCGTCAGCAGCTCCGGCTTCGCGAGCTGGCAGTCGATCGTTGCAGCGCGCTGGAACGCGCGACTGCAGGATCACCGGCTGGTGATGGTCGCAGCGGGAGCCGCCACCCTTCTCCTCAGCGTCGTTCTGTTCGGGACGCTCTCGACCTCCTTCTTCCCGCCGCAGAACAGCGATTATTCGCGCGCGAACATCGTCATGGCGCCGGGAAGCACGCTCAAGGACACCGAGGAGGTCGTCGACCGCGTCGCCGCCGTCATCAGCAAGGATCCGAACGTCGACCGCGTCTTCGAGCGCGTCAACGTCGGCGAAGGGCACGTGAACATCGTCCTCAAGAAGAAGCGCGCCCTCACCAGCAACGAGTTCGAGCGGAACCTGTCGCCGACGCTGGCGGCAATGCCGGACGCGCGCGTCAGCTTCCAGAGCCAGCAGGGCGGAGGACCCGACGCGGATTCGCGCGACATCATGCTCTATCTCGGCGGGGAGGACCCGGCGCAACTGGAAGCGGTCGCCCAGGAAATCGCCAAGGAAATGCAGACGGTTCCCGGGCTTCGCGCGCCGCGCGTCGGAAGCAACCTCGCCCAGCCCGAGATCACAATCAAGCCGCGGTTCGACCTGGCGGCGGATCTCGGGGTGACGACGTCCGCGCTCAGCCAGACGATCCGAATCGCGACCCTCGGTGAGATCGAGCAGAACAGCGCGAAATTCTCGCTGTCGGACCGTCAGGTGCCGATCCAGGTGTCGCTGTCGGAGAATGACCGGCGCGACCTGTCGACCCTCCAGAACCTGCCGGTGCCGACGTCCAGCGGCGGATCGGTTCCACTCAAAGCGGTCGCCGACATCGGCTTCGGCTCCGGACCGACGACGATCAACCGCTCGAACCAGCTTCGTCGCCTCGCGATCGGTGCCGACCTCGCCCCCGGCGTTGTCGAAGGCGACGTCTGGGCGAAGATCAACGCACTGCCTTCCGTCAAGAACCTGCCGCAGGGCATCCAGAAGATGAACCTCGGCAACCAGAAGTGGCAGGCGGAGCTGATGTTCAACTTCGCAGTCGCGCTGGTCTCCGGCATCCTGCTCGTGTTCGCGGTACTGGTGCTGCTCTACCGCCGCTTCCTGGCGCCGTTCGTGAACATGGGCTCGCTGATCCTGGCGCCGCTCGGGGCGGCGATCGCCCTGCACATCGCGAACCAGCCGGTTTCGCTGTTCGTCCTCATCGGAATCCTAATGCTGTTCGGGATCGTGGCGAAGAACTCGATCCTGCTCGTCGACTTCGCGGTCGAGATGATGAATCACGGGATGCCCAAGGACCAGGCGATCTGGGAAGCGGGGCACAAGCGTGCGCAGCCGATCGTCATGACGACCATAGCGATGGTATTCGGAATGCTTCCCACCGCGATCTCGATCACCGGCGACAACAGCTGGCGTGCACCGATGGGAATCACCGTGATCGGCGGTCTCATCTTCTCGACCGTGCTGACGCTTCTGCTGGTGCCGTCCTACTTCTCGATCGCTATCTCGATCGAATCGCGGATCGGGAAGCTGTTCCACCGCTTCGTCGGCGCGGAGGCTCACGCCACAGGGACTCCGGTTCCGGCTGAATGATGGACCTCGGGCCCGGCTCAGCTATTGAGCCGGGCATGAGGGCAATGGCGAACGGAGCTCTGACCCGTTTCAATCCCGCGCAGCCCGGTGCGCAGGGGATGAAGGCCGTCGCGACCGGGCTCCTCGTCTTCATGGCTGTGGTCTTCGCGGTCACTCGGACGCTGGAGCATCAATATCCGGCGCTCACCTACCTGAAAGCGTTCGCCGAGGCCGCGATGGTAGGCGGCCTGGCCGACTGGTTCGCGGTCACCGCCCTGTTCCGGCATCCACTCGGCCTCCCTATCCCGCACACCGCCATCATCCCCCGCAACAAGGAGAGGATTGGCGAGGCGCTCGCGAATTTCATCCGCGAAAATTTTCTCATCCCCTCTGTCGTCGCCCGGCGAATGCGGCGGCTCGACGTCGCCGGCGCCGCCGGACGTTTCCTCCAGACGCCCGCCGGCGAGGGGAACCGGATCCGCGCCGGCGCATCCCGCCTTATCGCAGACATATTCGAAAGCCTCGACGACGAGCGTCTGGGTGGGATCGTCAAAGGGGCGATAAGCGCGCGGCTTCGCAGGACCGAGGTGGCGCCGCTCCTCGGTCACGCGCTCGCCTCGGCGATCAACGAGGACCGCCACGTGCCGATGCTCGAAGCGTCGATCCGCTGGACTGCAAGGGCGCTCGACGCGAACGAGCCGTTGATCCGCGAGATGGTCCACAAGAAGGCGAACTGGGTTCTGAAGCTCGCCGGCTTGGATTCGAAGCTTGCCGATGCGATCATCGATGGGCTGCGGAAGCTGACGGTCGAGATGTCGACCGATCCGGCGCATCCAGTCCGGATCAAGATCGAGGAGGCTCTCGCCCAGCTCGCCAACGACCTTCAGACCCGGCCGGAGACCCGCGAGAAGGTCGAGGCGATCAAGGAGCAGCTGCTAGACAACCGTTCCGTGAGCCTGTGGCTCGACACCATCTGGCAGAAGGGGCGCGAAGCGATCATCAAGGCGGCACGCAACCCCGACGCCGTGCTCGCCGGCAAGCTCGGCGAAGTCATGAAATCGATGGGCGGGACGCTCGAGAAGGACGCCCGAATCCGCGCCGCCATCAACCAGTTCGCACGCCGCGCCGTCGTCGGCATGTCCGCCAGTTACGGCGGGTCGATCGTCAAGCTTGTCTCAGAGACCATCCGCGGCTGGGACGCTCGAACGGTGACTGCGCGCCTCGAGTCAGCGGTCGGCCGTGATCTCCAGTACATCCGGATCAACGGAACGATCGTCGGCGGTCTCGTCGGCCTCATTCTGCGGGTCGTGGATTCGCTATGAGCGACGAGCAAATCGACGAGCTCGCCGATGCGGCCCGCAACCGAGGCCTGAAGCTCGTCCGATCGCGTGTGCGCACGCCCAACAAGCGCCGTTTCGGCAAGGTCGGCCTGACCGACAAGTCCGGCAAGCCGGTCTTCGGGATGGACGAGAAGGGGCCGGTCGGAAAGCCCGAGGACGTCGAGCATTTCCTGCGCAACCTCGGCGCCCAGGATTGGGGCGCTTCGCTCGACGTCGCGGTACTCCCGCGCAAGCGCAAGCCCGCGAAGGCCGCGCGCGAAGCGGCGAACGATCGCGAGCCTGAACCGACGAGAACGAAAGAGAAGCCGGAGCCCAAATCAAAGGCCGAGCCCAAGCCGAAGCCGCTTCCGAAGCCGCTTCCGAAGCTCGAGATTCGCAATGCGAAGCCCAGCGATGCGTCCCGCATGGTGGAGCTGATCCGCTACCTTGGCCACGAAATCGACGAGAAGGCGCTCCGCAAGAACCTCAAGGCCCTCAAGAAAAGCGGTGAGCTGCCGTTCGTGGCGACACTCGGAAAGAAGATCGTCGGAATGTGCGGCGTCGGTGCTCGGACCGTGGTTTCCCGTCCCGCACCACTGGGCCGAATTACGACGATGGTCGTCGACAAGGAGGCGCAGGATCAGGGCATCGGGCGCCTTCTCGTCCAGGCGGCCGAGGAGTGGATTCGAAAGCGCGGCTGCATGCTCATCGAAGTGACGAGCGCCGACGGTCGCTCTGGAGCGCATGCATTCTACCGGCACCTCGGATACGAGCGCACGGGCATTCGATTCGCGAAGAAGCTGGGTGAGCGTCCCAAGAAATGAGCAGCCTCGAAGCCCAGTGCAGCCGTCGTCTGTCGAACCATCGTTACAGGGCACCCGCCGAGGTCCTGAGCGCGCTCGCAACCGATCCTGCAGCCGCTGAGCCAATGGATCTCTACGGGGCCGGCGGGGCGGCGACTCGGCTCGAGCAACGCACTGCCGAGTTGCTCGGCAAGCCGGCCGCGATGTTCTTCATCAAGGGCATGATCGCGCAGATGAGCGTCCTCCGATCGGCGGCTGAGCAGGCACGGACGCTCAACGTCGCAATCCACCCCATGAGCCACGTCGACCTCGACGAGGCCGGCGCCGCCTGGCGGATCCACAATCTCAGGCCCATCCGCCTCGGGCGCTACTCGCCGTTCACAGTCGCGGACCTTGAGGGCATCACCGAGCCGTTGGCGGCGATCGTGGTCGAGCTTCCGCTGCGGCGCTCGGGCTACTTGCTGCCGCCGCTCGACGAACTTCGCGCGATCTCTGCTTGGGCGCGCGAGCGCTCCATCCACCTCCATTTCGACGGCGCCCGCATTTGGGAAGCGGCTGCAGGCTACGGCGTCCACCTCGCCGAGCTCAGTGCACTCGCGGACAGCGTCTACGTCTCCTTCTACAAGGGGCTGGGAGGACTCGGCGGCGCAATTGTCGCCGGCGATGCGCCGTTCATCCGCTCACTCGCGATCTGGAAGACTCGGCACGGCGGCAATCTCTATCGCCTGTTCCCTTATACGATCTCGGCCTTGGCCGGCCTTGACTCGCACCTGCCGCGAATGCCCGAATATGTGGACCGCGCGAGGAAGCTCGCCGAGCTGCTCGGCAGTGAGCCCGGTCTCGCCGTCACGCCGCAGCTCCCGGCGGTGAACGCCTTCCACCTGCTGATCCCCGGTTCGGTCGAGGCGCTCGAAGAACGCAATCGCGAGTTCGCGCGCCAGCGCGATGTCTGGCTGTTCAACAATTTCCTCGAATCGCCAGTCGACGGCCGATCGATCGGCGAAGTGGTTATGGGCGACAGCTCGGACAATTATGAGCTCGAAGAAGCAGCAGGCTGGATTCGCGCCTTCCTGAACTTAGCCTAGCCGCCGCTCCGGCGTTCGATCGTCGCTCCTACGGCGCTTAGCTTTTCCTCCAACCGCTCGTAGCCGCGATCCAGGTGGTAGACTCGAAGGACTTCGGTCTCGCCTTCGGCCGCCAGTCCGGCGAGCACGAGGCTCATCGAGGCGCGGAGGTCGGTGGCCATGACGCTAGCGCCGGTCAGTCCATCCACTCCATGCACGATCGCCGAGCGTCCATGGATGTCGATGTCCGCGCCCATGCGGCGCAATTCCGGCACGTGCATGTAGCGATTCTCGAAGATCGTCTCCTCGAGGAAGCTGTCGCCTTGCGCCAGGCACAGCATCGCCATGAACTGCGCCTGCATGTCCGTCGCGAACCCCGGGAACGGCGATGTCGAAAGGGCGAGCGGCTTGAGGGCGCCGTCGGCGCTCACCTTGATGCCGCGGTTGTGGAACTCGATCATCAGTCCGCACTGGGCGAGCGCGTTCAAGGTCGCCTGCATGTCCTCGGGCCGCGCGCCGACCAGGTCGAGCGAGCCACCCGTGATCCCTGCAGCGCAGGCGTAGCTGCCCGCTTCGATGCGGTCGGGCATGACTTCATATTCGCAGCCGTTCAGCCCCTCGACGCCGTCGATGATGAGGTGCGAGGAGCCGATGCCCCTGATCTTGGCGCCCATCGCGAGGAGAAGGTTGCAGAGGTCGACGATCTCCGGCTCGCGCGCTGCGTTGAAGAGCTGCGTTCGGCCCTTGCCGAGAACTGCCGCCATGACGGCATTCTCGGTCGCTCCGACCGAGACGACCGGAAAGCTGAAGTCGCCGCCGGAAATGCGGCCCTTGGGAGCCGTCGCCTTCACGTAGCCGGCGGCAAGCTCGATCTCCGCGCCCATGCACTCGAGCGCCTTCAAGTGCAGGTCGATCGGACGGTCGCCGATCGCGCAGCCTCCCGGTAGCGACACGGTAGCCTCGCCCATCCGCGCGAGCATCGGGCCGAGCACGAGCACCGAGGCGCGCATCTTTCGGACCATGTCGTAGGGCGCGACGGTCGAGACGATCTCGTCCGCCTGCAAAGTCATACGCCGCCCGATCTCGCCCTTCTTCACGCCCGCGACGTGGGTCGAGACGCCGAGCTGGTTGAGCAGGTGGCTGAACGTGTCGACGTCCGCGAGGCGCGGCAGGTTCTTGAGCGTCAGCTTCTCCTCCGTGAGAAGCGCGCAAGGCATGAGCGTCAGGGCCGCGTTCTTGGCCCCGCTGATCGGGATTTCGCCTTTGAGCTTGGCCCCGCCCTTGATCCAGATGCTGTCCACCGGCGCGCTTTAGCGCGTGCCTCGGGTGTGACAAGGAGTGGAGCTCAGGCCTTCTCCAGCGTGCACTGCAGCGGGTGCTGATTCTCGCGGGCGAAGTCGATTACCTGAGTGACCTTCGTCTCGGCGACCTCGTAGGTGAACACTCCGCAGACGGCGACTCCCTGCTGGTGGACCTGAAGCATGACGCGCGTCGCATCCTCGATCCCCATCGAGAAGAAGCGCTGGAGGACTAGCACGACGAACTCCATCGGCGTGTAGTCGTCGTTGAGCATCAGCACCTTGTAGTTGGACGGCTTCTTCGTCTTGGGCCGCGTACGCGTTGCGACGCCGGTCTCGATCTCCTCGATCCCGTCGTCGTCGGCGCCAGCCGCCATCCTGATCAAATGCTCGGTCATTCGCCCCTAAAATATGGCAAGCTGCAAAAACGCGGCAAGGCCGCACTTTGCATCACTAGGGTAAAAAAATGGCGGCCGCTCGTTAGAGCGGCCGCCTGGTCGTTACCTGGACTTAGGAGGGGAGAGGGTCAGGCAACGAGCGTGTTGAAGCGCTCGGCATTAGCCGTGGCGCGATTCGAAAGCGGCTGGAACGCCTCGCCGGCGAGCTTCACCAGCGACTCGGTCAGCTTCGAGGTCTCGGCGACCGCGCGGTCAAACTGCGAACGGGCGAACTCGCCCTGAAGCTGCAGATACTCGGTCGGCGACTTCGCTTCGGCGAGCGAGCGGATGGCGTCAGCGGCCTTCTCGACGCCGTCACGGTTCGAAGCGACGACTTCTTGGCCGATCGAACGGGCGCCCTCAGCGGCGACTCGGCCGGCCTCGACGACCGCCTCGACGTTGGCGCGGGCGAGATCGGCGAGCTCCTCGGCGACCTTCTGGCTCTTCTTGACGAGCTCCTGGCTGCGCTCGTTCGCGTCAGCAAAGAGCGACTGGAACGGCGCAAAGGCCGGGACGGCGTCGAAGCCGTTGAAGAAATTGGTGTTGGTCACGGTCTCAATCCTTTCCTGGGCGACGCGAGCAGCCTTCCGGACGCCGCGGCGGGTCTTGCGAACGGTTCGGCGCGACACAGCCTTCTCGGCGGCTGCTTCGCGCTTCACTCGGCGAGCGGTCGCGGCCCGGGTGCGCTTGGCGACCTTCTCGCTCTCCTTGGCGATCGTCTGGACAGTGTCAGCGACGGTCGCCGCGACCTTGGCCGGAGCCTCCGCTGCAGCCTGCGCTTCGGCCTTCGTTTCGTCTGCCATCGATAAATCTCCAAAAATTCCGTTATGTTGCACTGCACAATATAGGGTGCGCCGCACCATTTCAATAGGTAATTTGTGCAATGCAACAGACGGTCGCTTGACGGCCACGGCTCGGCCGAAGCAAGAGCGGCCATGGACCAATTACCTCGCGAGCGCCGCGGACTACTGATTGTCCTCTCGTCCCCGTCGGGCGCCGGCAAATCGACTATCTCGCGAATGTTACTGGCCTCTGACCCGGAAGTTACGATTTCGGTGTCGGCCACCACGCGACCGATGCGGCCGGGCGAAGTGGACGGAGCCGATTATCATTTCGTCGACGATCCAGAGTTCGATCGAATGATCGCGGCCAACGACTTCGTCGAATGGGCCCCCGTCTTCGGTTACCGATACGGAACTCCAAAAGCTCCGGTCAAAGCGGCGCTCCGCGCGGGACGCGACATACTCTTCGACATCGACTGGCAGGGAACGCAGCAGCTCGAAGCAGCCATGGGGGAAGACTTGGTTTCAATCTTCCTCCTCCCTCCTT
>DASQYQ010000275.1:0-6421 GCA_035639115.1 Sphingomicrobium sp.
GCTGCGGCGACCAGCGATCTTGCAGGGGACATCATCCGAGCGCCGGTCCACAGCGCGCTCGACGGAAGTTTGGCAGGCGACGACCTTTGCCTGATCAAGGGCGTGGGACCCAAATTCGCCGACGCCTTGCGCGCGGCCGGAATCTACAGCTTCGACCAGATTGCGGCCCTCACTCCAGTGGGCATCGACCGCCTCGATCAGCAGCTCGGAGCGTTTCGCGGAAGGATCGTTCGCGACCGCATCGTCGATCAGGCCGACTATCTCGCGCGAAACGACATCGACGGCTTCGAGCAGAAGTTCGGGAAGCTTTAGCCGGCCGCTTCGGCCTGGCTTTCCGCCGGCCGCTTGCGCGGGCGCGAGGCGATCAGCTTGTCGATCTTTCGGCCGTCCATGTCGACGATCTCGAACGACCAGCCGTCGTGGCGGAACTTCTCGCCCGTCTCCGGAAGGTGCTTGAGCACGGACAAAGCGAAGCCGGCGACGGTCGAATAGTCCCGCTCGGCGGGCATCGCCACGCCCAGCCTGTCCGAAAGGACGTCGGCGTTCGCTGCGCCGGAGATGAGCCAGCTGCCGTCCTCGCGCTCGACCAAAGGCGGCTCATCGCCCTGTTCGATATCGTGAGCGAAGGTTCCGGCCAGCGCCGCCAAGATGCTTCCAGGGGTAACGATCCCGTCGAGGTGCCCATATTCGTCGTGGACGAGCGCCAAGGGAACGTCGGCGTTCCGAAGCACTGCAAGTGCGTCCATCGCGTCCATCAGGTCGGGAATGACGGGAGCCTGCTTGCACAGATGCTTGAGGTCGAGCGGGCGATCTTCGAGCAGGGCCGCGACTACATCGCGGATCTGGATGACGCCGACGATATTTTCGACAGATCCGTCGGCTACCGGAATGCGCGTGTGCGCGGTCTCGAGCAGTGCCTCGCGGACTTCCTCCCGCGTCGAATCGAGATCGATCCAATCGATCTCGGTGCGCGGAGTCATGACCTCGCGCACCGGCCGGTCGGCGAGGCGCACGATTCCCGAGATGATCGCGCGCTCGCTCTCTTCGAGGACTCCGGCGGTCTGCGCCTCGGCGACGACGAGGTGGAGTTCCTCGGCCGTCACTTGGTTCTTCGATTCGCGGTCGAGCCCGAACAGCTTGAAGACCAGGAAACTGGAGCGGTCCAGCAGCCAGACGAAGGGGGCGGTGATTCGCGCCAGCCATTTCATCGGCCGGGCGATGACCACGGCGATGGGCTCGGGCGAACGAAGCGCCATCTGCTTGGGCACGATTTCGCCGATGACCAGAGACACGAAGGTAATGCCGACGACGACGAGTCCATAGCCGAGCGTATGCGCCGTGCTTGCCGACAGCCCCGTCATCTCGAGCCGCTCGGCCACGGGCTCGCCGAGGCTCGCACCCGAAAAGGCGCCGTTGATGATCGTGATGAGCGTGATTCCGCTCTGGACAGTCGAGAGGAAGCGGCCCGGCTCGGACGCGAGGTCGAGCGCGCACTGCGCCCCCCTGCTGCCGCTTCGCGCCATTGCCCTCAGCCTCGCGTCGCGTGACGAAACGATCGCGAGCTCGCTGAGAGCGAGGGCGCCGTTCAGCGCGATCAAGGCCAGGATCAGGAGAAGATCGAGCCAGGGTATGGGGGCTAGGTGGTCGCTCATGGGCGTTGGAAGAACGAATGTAACCTTGCGCGGCAGCGGTTCACAAGCGCAGTCGCGATTCCGCGTCGGAACTCCCCTTGCTACAGACTGGTTTCACGTGGCAGTTCTGGAGCGTGGGAGGTCAATCCAATGCCGGCTGCCAATAGGGCCCTTGCGATTAGTCTTGGCTGTTCGATCGCGCTGCTTGCAGGGTGCCGGTCGGAGGCTCCGCCACCGACATTGGTGAGGCCGGCCTCGTTCACCCCCCTCGGTCTCAATGCGGCTTATCTGCATGGCGACCTTATAGGCGGTCGCAAGGCTCGCGCGGCAAGAATGCATGCCGCGAAAATTCCTGCGCTGAGCGGCGGCGCAGCACCGGCATATATTAGTGAACTCGATCGCGAACTCCGGGTGCAGACCGCAGGCATCGGTCTCGATGTCCTCGAAGTCGGGAACGGAATCGTCATTCGTATTCCCGCCGCCCTCACCTTCGACGAAGGCAGCTCGAGCGTGAAGCCGGAGTTCGATGCGACCCTGCTCGAGATCGCCCGAGAGGTAAAGAATCGCAGCCGCACCTATGTCGACGTCTTCGCCCATAGCGATCTTTCCGGATCGCCGCAGGGCAACCAGGCGATCTCCGATAAGCGCGCCGCTGCAGTTGCGACCTATCTCGCCGGCCACGGAGTCTCCAGGGCGCGAATTGCATCCAAGGGTCTGGGAGAGAGTTCGCCGCTCTACGATCCCGAGACGGACGATAGCGAGCGGGCTGCCAACCGAAGGGTCGAGATCCGCCTCCTTCCCTACACCGGCTAGCGGCGCTCGGCGAAGAAGGCGCGGAGCAGCGCCGCCGATTCCTCCTCGCCGATCCCGCCAAGCACGTCCGGCCGATGATGGCAGGTCGGTTGGGTGAAGATTCGGCCCCCGTGAACCACTCCCCCGCCCTTGGGATCCTCTGCTGCAAAGCGAAGCGACTTGATTCGCGCAACGGCCACCGCTGCAGCGCACATCGCGCAAGGCTCGAGAGTAACCCACAAGGTGCATTCGTCGAGGCGCGAGGTGCCGAGCTTCTCCGCCGCGGCGCGAATCGCGACCATCTCCGCGTGCGCCGTCGGGTCCGAGGAAGTGCGCATCGCATTCCGCGCTTCCGCGACGATCTCGTCGCCGAGCGTCACCACCGCGCCGACGGGAACTTCCCGAGCCTCGGCGGCAGCGCGCGCCAGATCGAGCGCCCGGCGCATCGGCGAGGGTAGCGGAAATGCCATCTCCGCTCGGCTAGCCGAGCGAACGAGCTAAGTCACATGGCGTTGTTGGTGGTCGCTTCAGACTGGTTCCGGCCGGCCTTCTGGACGACGACCGCGGGAACCTGCACCGTCGCCTGCTTCGTCCCGATCTTGACCGAGCCAGTCTCGACGTCGAAGGCCGGCGCCTGCCCTCCTTTGGCGGTGACTCCATTGCCGGTTGCGGAGATCTGCGGCGCCTTGGCGCCCCTGATCTGGTTGATGTCGAGAAAGCCGGAAGCGATTCCCGCGATCACAACGAGGACGGCAATGATTAGAACAAATAGGATGACGCGCATTATCGTTACCCCTCGAAACCGCGTTGCCGACCAACGCCCATATTGCTGTTCGGTTGCCATTCTTCCCTAGCCACAGCGTTGACGAATTGCCACCGAGCCGCTAACGGGCGGCGCTCTTCGGGCCTCGATGAGGTCCGTCCAAAAAAATCAGGATAGATCACCATGTCGCGGGTTTGCGAGCTGACCGGCAAGGGCCGGCAGGTGGGACACAATGTTTCCCACGCCAACAACAAGACGAAGCGCACGTTCCTCCCGAACCTGCAGAACGTCACGCTCATTTCTGACGCGCTCGGCCAGAGCGTGAAGCTGCGCGTGTCGACGCATGGACTGCGGTCGGTCGAGCATGTCGGGGGCCTCGACAATTGGGTGCTGAAGACCAGCGACGACAAGCTGTCGCCGAAGGTCCGCAAGCTGAAGCGCGAGATCTCCAAGAAGGTTGCTGGGCAGGCCGCTGCCTAAGCGGCCTTAACTCGCTGAAACTCCGTCTTTTTTCCTGAACGTCGGCTGCACCCGGCGTTCAGCATCAATTCCTCGCGAATCGCGCATAAGCGCTTCATTCGACGGGGTTTTCCCCTTTTCCCTGTCGGTCCGGAAACGGACAAATGTTCCCTCGCGTCGCGTAACGAGGGGGGCCCGGCGCGCGTTGGTGCGTCGGGCCCGATTTTTATTGGCTCTCGAACAGCCGCGCCAATTGCTCGACCATCGCTCCGGCAAGCTGCTCGGCGTCCATGATGGTCACCGCGCGCGTATAATAGCGCGTGACGTCGTGGCCGATCCCGATGGCGATGAGCTCGACCGTCGAGCGCTTCTCGATCCATTCGATGACCTGGCGGATATGCCGCTCCAGATATGTCCCGCCATTGGCGGAGGCGGTCGAATCATCCACTGGAGCGCCGTCGGAAATCACCATGAGGATTCGCCGCTCCTCGGGCCGCGCGATCAGGCGATTGTGCGCCCACAGGAGCGCCTCGCCGTCGATATTCTCCTTGAGTAGCCCCTCGCGCATCATCAGGCCCAGGTTCCGCCTTGCGCGGCGGTACGGCTCGTCGGCGCGCTTGTAGATGATGTGCCTGAGGTCGTTCAGCCGGCCCGGGCTCGGCGGCCGCCCGGCGGCGAGCCATGACTCGCGGCTTTGCCCGCCCTTCCAGCCGCGCGTCGTGAATCCGAGGATCTCCGTCGCGACTCCGCAGCGCTCGAGAGTCCGCGCAAGGATATCCGCGCAGATGGCGGCGATCGCGATCGGTCGCCCACGCATCGAGCCCGAATTGTCGATGAGGACCGACACCACCGTGTCCTTGAAGTCGGTGTCGCGCTCGATCTTGTAACTGAGCGAATGGCCGGGGCTAACCACCACTCGCGAGAGCCTCGCCGCATCGAGGAGCCCCTCTTCCTGGTCGAAATCCCAGCTTCGCGCTTGCTGCGCCATGAGCCTCCGCTGGAGCCGGTTGGCGAGGCGGGTGACGACGTTCGAAAGGCCGCCCATTTGCTGGTCGAGATAGGCGCGGAGCCGCGACAGCTCCTCCTCGTCGCACAGCTCTTCGGATTCGACGATCTCGTCGAAGCGGGTCGTATAGGCCTTGTAGTCGGTCGGCGGGGAGAGGTCCCAGTTGCGCCTGCCGGGCGCTGCAAACAGGCTCTCGCTGAGGTCATCGCCGGGCGCGGCTTCATCGTCGCCGGCTTCCATCTCCTGCGTGGATTCGCCTTCGGTGCTCTGGTCCTCGCTCTCCTCGCCGCGCATCTCGACATCGCCGCCGCCGGGCTGCCCTTCGTCGCCCTGCTCGGAAGTGTCGTCTCTGCCGCCCTCATCGCCCTCGGAATCGTCGCCCGACTCTTCAGGTTCCTCTTCCAGCGGCTCCTCGGCTGACGCGAGGTCGAGGTCCTCGAGCAACCGGCGCGATAGCTTTGCAAACGCAGCCTGGTCGTCGAGCGTCATGGCCAGTGCGTCGAGCTCGGCGGCGGCCTTTTCCTCG
The DNA here is from genome assembly GCA_035639115.1 of Sphingomicrobium sp. Classification (GTDB taxonomy): domain Bacteria; phylum Pseudomonadota; class Alphaproteobacteria; order Sphingomonadales; family Sphingomonadaceae; genus Sphingomicrobium. The sequence goes on from DASQYQ010000275.1 coordinate 5,178, forward strand.
ATCCACGGAGCAACCAGCCTGAGCCCCTCCACGGCGGCCGTCGGCGGCGCTTCTCCAGTGAGCCGCTCGCGAGCGATGAGACCGATCGCCGTCGACAGCGGCACCTCCTCCGCGTCGCGGGCCCGAATGATCGCATCGCTCCGGATGCGCGCTTCGGTGAGATGTCGGAGGTTGTCCCGAACGCCGCCCATGGAACGCGCTCCGAGCGCCTCCACCCGCGCAGTCTCGAGCGCGTCGAAGACCGCGCGCGCATCGATATCCATCGGTGCGCTTCGCGCGTGGATATTCACATCATGGTACCGCAAGCGAAGTGCCGCTGAGTCTGCTGCTCCGCGCGCTTCGGCGACCAGCTTCGGCTCGAGCGCTTGTCCCGGGGAGGGCACGCGAGCGGTCTTGCCCGACGCGGGCGCAACGTCGGATGCAAACACCACCTCAACTTCGGGATCGTGCGCGATCGCTCGCGAGGCACCGGCCAAGACCCGGCGGAAAATATCGATCTTCTCGGCCACTCCGGGGGCCTTGCTAAGCCTTTCCGACCACGCTCTCGGGAAGGTCCTCGCCGAACACGCGCTGGAAATATTCCGCGATCAGCGGGCGCTCGGCCTCATCGCACTTGTTGAGGAACGAAACCCGGAAGGCGTAGCCGACATCGTTGAAGATATGCGCGTTCTGAGCCCAGCTGATCACGGTGCGCGGGCTCATGACGGTCGAGATATCGCCGTTGATGAAACCCTGACGGCTGAGCTCCGCCACCTTGATCATCTTCTCGACTATCTGCTTGCCGTCGGGCTCGTCATATTCTCCGGACTTGGCAAGGACGATCTGCGCCTCGACCTGCGCCGGGAGGTAGTTGAGCGTCGTGACGATGTTCCAGCGGTCCATCTGGCCCTGGTTGATCGCTTGAGTGCCGTGGTAGAGACCGGTCGTGTCGCCGAGGCCGACCGTGTTGGTCGTAGCGAACAGTCGGAACCATGGGTTCGGACGGATGACTCGGTTCTGGTCGAGCAAGGTCAGCTTGCCCTCGGCCTCAAGCACGCGCTGGATCACGAACATCACGTCGGGGCGGCCGGCATCATATTCGTCGAACACGAGCGCGACCGGATGCTGGAGCGCCCACGGCAGAAGCCCCTCGCGGAACTCGGTGACCTGCTGACCGTCGCGAAGCACGATGGCGTCGCGGCCGACGAGGTCGATCCGGCTGATGTGGGCGTCGAGGTTGATTCGAATCATCGGCCAGTTGAGGC
>DASQYQ010000276.1:0-7185 GCA_035639115.1 Sphingomicrobium sp.
TGTTCTTCCACATGTCCATGATCTAAAAATGAACGCCTCGGCCGCCGACGACGATACGCAATGCTACGGAGCATCGGAAAAGCGCTCGACTGGAAGGTGAATAACCGCGGTCAGCAGTCATGCAGCATACGTAATTTTGCGTAGTCCGGGCCGGCGCTAAGGAGATTTCCCTAGCGACGTGGCTGGCGTCGCCTGCGACCCTCGTAGAATGATTGAGCTCTGCGCCCGTCACAGCCTTTTGCTTCGCCTCATCTTGGCTGCGACGACCGCCCTTGCCGCGACAGCGCTTGCACAGCAGGTCGATGTCGGTTCCGGGTCGGTGGTCGAGACGGTCGCGAAGCTGCATGCAGGGCAGTTTGTGTGGGAGCCTCAGGTTGCCCCCGAAGGTCCGATGCTCCTGATCGTCAACACGAAGACGCAACGTGCCGTGCTGTTCCGAAATGGTGTGCCGATCGCCGCATCGACCATTTCGACCGGACGGCCCGGGCGCGAGACTCCGACCGGCGTATTCACGGTGTTGCAGAAAGAGGTCGTCCATCATTCGTCGAAGTACGACAACGCGCCAATGCCCTACATGCAGCGGCTGACATGGCAGGGGGTCGCACTTCACGCCGGTCACCTCCCGGGATATCCAGCCTCGCACGGCTGCATCCGAATGCCCGCCGGTTTCGCCAAGCTGCTGTACGGCGTGACTTCGCTTGGGATGACCGTGGTGATCACAAACCATTCGACCGCGCCCCGTATCGCGCCAACGCCCCAGATCGTTGCAAGCGGCGGAGCAGGCGTTTCCGGCGACCCTGAGGGACCGGTGCAATGGACTCCGGAAAGGTCACCGTCCGGACCGGTGTCGATCGTGGTGAGCGCAGCGGACAAACGGGCAGTCGTGCTTCGGAACGGCGTGGAAATCGGTTCCGGGCCGGTGACCGTCGAGGGCCCCGTTGGCGGGACGTGGGCCTACGCGCTTCGCAACATCGACCAGTCGGGACAGCATTGGATCAGGGTCCAGCTTGCGCGCAAGTCAAAGGAGCGAGACCCCTCGGTTCCGCGATCAGAGTGGCAGCGCTTCAACGCGCCCGAGAGCTTCAAGAGCGCGGTGGCCGGAGTCGTTGCTCCAGGTACGACGGTCGTCGTGACCTCGGACTCGCTGCGTAGCGGCGCCATCGCTCAGCCGCTGACGGTGATGGAGAGCGCGCCCAGGGGCTGATGGTTCAGTCCCCCGACATTCGGTTGAGCAAGCGGTCGACGGTGTCCTCGGCGGTCTTCTGCTTGCCGCTCTGCTCCTTCGCATAGCGCTCGAGCGCTGCTCGGACGAGCTCAATCTGCTGATCGGTCAGATGCTCGATCCCGATGAACTGCTCGCGAGCCTTGTCGACGGCGCGCAGTAGCTCGTCGAGCTTGGCCTGCATCGCGGCCGCATCCCGGTTCTGGCTGTTCTGTATCAGGAACACCATCAGGAAGGTTACGATGGTCGTCCCCGTGTTGATGATGAGTTGCCACGTGTCGGAATAATGGAACACGGGGCCGGTCACTGCCCAGACGAGGATGACCGCGACAGCGGTGATGAACGTCAGCGGTTGGCCCGCAGCCGTCGAAATCCTCGTTGCACAAAGGTTGAAGAACTTACGCATCTGCGCCGTAACGCGCGTGCAACGAGATTAGTGCCGTTTCAGGCGAATTCGCTGAGGAGCATTGCGGCGGCAGCCACGGTCATCACTGCAGTTGCCGCCCAGCCAAGTATCAGGAGCGACCGGTTCGCGGTGAAGCGCCCCATGACCTGGTGCCGTGACACGGCCACCATCATCGCAATCATCAAGGGGACCGCAACGATGCCGTTCAGCACCGCGCTCCAGAACAAGGCCCGCATCGGATCAATCGGTGACCAGTCGATCAATACTCCGATGAAGGTCGCGGCGACGACGATCGAGTAGAAGCCCGCCGCCTGCTGCGGCTGATATTCCAGGCCCTCCTTCCAGCCGAATATCTCGGCAACAGCGAATGCGGCCGATCCGGCGAGCACCGGGACCGCGAGGAAGCCCGTTCCGATGATGCCAATGGCGAAGAAGGCGAAAGCGAACTCTCCGGCGACCGGGCGAAGCGCCTGGGCGGCGTCCGCAGCCGAGCCGATTTGGGTGATGCCCTCGCGGTGCAAGGTCGCGGCCGCGGCCATGATGATCGCAAGCGAGATGAGGTTGGAGAAGGCCATGCCGGTCAGTGTATCGAACCGCATCCGCGCAAATTGTCGTTCGGCGCTGCGCGGCGCTCGCTTGATAGACCTCTGCTTCGACGTCGCGAGGTCTTCGGCTTCCTGTGAGCTCTGCCAGAAGAAGAGATAGGGGCTGATCGTCGTTCCGAAGAGCGCCACGATGGTCAGCAGCGCATCGCGGCCAAGATCCGTGGGCCATACGAGGCCTAGCAGCGCCGCGGGCCAGTCGGTCCGAACCACCAGCAGAACCGCGACATAGGCGAACAGGCTTAAAGTCAGCCATTTGAGAATGCTCGCGTAGCGGCGGTAGGGCACGAAGAGCTGAAGGACGGTGCTGGCGACTGCAATGGCAATCACGAACGCATGTTCGCCGCCGCCGGTGACCAGCCGTGCCGCTGCGGCCATGGCCGAGAGGTCCGCCCCGATGTTGATGATGTTGGCGATCAGAAGGATTCCGATCAGAAGACCGACGAACTTCTTCGGAAAGGTGCTGGTGAGGTTGTTGGCCAGCCCGGCGCCGGTGACTCGTCCGATATGCGCGCTGACCAGCTGGACCGCCGACATCAGCGGGTAGCACAGCACCATCGTCCACATGAGGCCGTAGCCGAATTGCGCGCCCGCCTGGGAGTAAGTGGCGATTCCGCTCGGATCATCGTCGGCGGCTCCGGTGACCAGGCCAGGGCCAAGCTCTTCGAGCGACCCTATGATCCGCTTTCGGAACCGCTCGACCCTGGTTGACCTGTGCCCTCCCATGAAGTCCCCCTAAGCCGGATGGTCGGTCTCGATCCTTTGCCGAAGCCGTTCGGCGGCCAGTTCTCGAGCAGTGTCGCGGGGCAATCCGAGCGCATCGGCGATCGGAGCGCCCAGCAAGGAATTGCCAACCGCATTGAGGACCAGCGCGAGCGTGCTCTCGGCGACGTGGTGCTCCTCATGCCCGACGCTTAGCTGGGCGACAAGGGCGCGGATCGAATCGAGGATCGGGTCGAGAGCGTCGCGATTGCCAGTGAGGATCATCCAGGCGGCGAGCGCTCCGGCGCCCTCGCGGTCGAACACGTCGAATGTGCGATCGACGATGTCGCGCGCATCGGTTTCCCCCGCGCGGGCCCGCTCAACGGCATCTGTAATGCTCGAGGTGACCGAGTCCGCAATCGAACGCGCAAGCTCGCCCTGGAGGCCGGCGGCGGAGCCGAAATGGTGAAGGAGGTTGGCGTGGGTTCGGCCGACTTCCGAAGCGACTGCCTTCAGCGTGACTGCTTGGGGCCCATGCTCGATGAGGAGCCGACGGGCCGCTTCGATGGCGGCGGATCGGCTCTCTTCCGGGCTCAGTCGTTTGCGTCTTGTTGACACGAGTGTAAGTTAGCCTATCTTCTCACCATGAGCAGTCTTTCGGTTACTCTCCCAACTCCCGCGGGACTAACCATCACTCCCCGCGACCGCCGGTTCGGCCGCGACGGCGCTGTCCCGAGACTTTGGCACGGCGGCCGCGTCGAAGCGACTGCTATCTATAACGCGCTGTCGACTACCTTTCCCAAGGGCGAGGCCTTCTTCGTCGAGAGCGTCCGCGCGTTTCGCGACGGCGCTCCGCCCAAGCTGGCCGAGGAGATCAAGGCTTTCACCACGCAGGAGGCGATCCACAGCCGCGAGCATGACTCCTTCAACAAGCGAGCGAGCGATTCGGGCTACGACCTCCGCAAGCTCGAGGAGCGTATCGAGCAGCGCCTCGCCATCACCCGCGGCCGCCCCGCGGTCGTCAGCCTGGCGGCCACGATGGCGCTTGAGCATTTCACGGCAATCCTCGCACATCAGTTGCTCGCCAACCCGCGGCATATGGAAGGCGCGGAGAAGGAGGCGGCCGACCTCTGGCGCTGGCATGCCGTCGAGGAGATCGAACACAAGGGCGTCGCCTATGACACCTGGCTCAACGCCACGAGGGACTGGCCGCGCTGGAAGCGATGGAAGCTGAAGGCCCGGGTGATGTTGCTGGTCACGCGCAACTTCGTCGTCGATCGGACGGGCGGCGCGCTCGAACTGATGCGGCAGGACGGAGTGACCGGCATCACCGCCTGGACGAAGCTGCTTTGGTATCTGTGGATCCACCCCGGCATGTTCCGGAAGATTGGCGGCGCCTGGGGACGGTTCTTCCTTCCTGGTTTCCATCCCTGGAACGAGGACGACCGCTATCTGCTGTGCGCCTATGAGGCGAGCGCCGGCCAACCTTCGGCACCCAAGCGGAGGGTGAGGCGGGCGGTCTAAGCCGCCAGCGCCTCTTCCGTCTCCTCGACGAGCTCCTCGTTCAGCCGAAGCCGCATCAGCCGCGCCGGCACTTCCTCACCGCGCGCGCAGCTTAGCCTCGGAGCGACGATCCCGAGCGCCTCGAAACCGAGCTTCTCGAGCACGCGCCCGGAGGCCGGGTTGTCGATGAAGTGCGAGCCTTCGAGGCTGGAGAGCCCGACTGCCCGCGCTACATCGACCAGCGCCCGGCAGGCCTCGGTCGCAAATCCACGGCCCCAGTGCTCGCGTGCAATCCAGTAGCCCATCTCGACCGCTCCGGAGGGCCGCCGGCCCATCCCGCAGGCGCCGATCAGTCGCGGCGCCGAATCGGTGCGCTCGAAAATGAGAAAGGACGGCAGTACGGGGTCGCGCGGCGAAGCGAGAAAGGCTTCGGCGTCGCGCAGGGTGTACGGCCACGGGACGACCGCGAGATTGCGCGCAATGGCTTTGTCGGACATCGCCGCGGCAAGCGCAGGCGCGTCTTCGGGGAAGCCCGGTCTCAGCAGCAGTCTTGGTGTTCTCGCGAACATCGCCCTTCTCCTCACGCGGGCGCCTAGCGGCTGCCCGTGACAGTTTCGGGAGAAGGCAAAGAAAAAGGGGAGACCCCTTCCGGGGCTCCCCTTCTCCCTTTTTGGTCTTGATCCTCTTGGATCCAGTCCGGGCCGCCCCTTGAGGGAACGGTCCCGTTCTGACCGTTCCTATGCTGTCGTCGTCTCCGTAATCGGCATGACATGGACATATTTGCGCCCAAGCTTGCCGTCACGGAACGTGACTTGGCCGTCGGCGAGCGCAAAAAGCGTATGATCCTTGCCCAGGCCGACGTTGTCGCCCGGGTGCCACTTCGTTCCACGCTGACGAACGATGATGTTGCCGGCGCGAGCCTGCTGGCCGCCGAACAGCTTCACGCCGAGGCGCTTGCTCTCACTGTCGCGTCCGTTGCGGGACGACCCGCCTGCCTTCTTATGTGCCATGACGAAATAAGGTCCTGATTACTTGCCCTTGGGGGCCTTCTTGGCTGCGCCCTTAGCAGGTGCAGCATTTTTTGTCGACGGGGTTTTGGCGGTCGGCTTGTCCTTGGCCGCGGATTTCGTCGCCTTGGGCGGAGCGTCGGTGCTCTGCGCCGGAGGATTCGCCTGCGCCTCATTGTCCGGCGCCGGGTTCTCGGTCGGCGTTGCGTTGACCGTTGCCGGCTTGCCGTTGGACTTGCTCGCCTTCGCAGGCGCAGCAGACTTCGCCGGAGCTTCGGCGGCCGGGGTGGACTCGGCCTTGGGAGCGGCCTTTTTCTCAGCCTTGTGATCGCCGATCGCGAGGATCTTCAGGATCGTATGCTGCTGGCGGTGGCCCTTCTTGCGGCGATAATTGTGCCGTCGGCGCTTCTTGAAGACGGTGACCTTCTCGCCCTTGGCCTGGGCAACGATCTCGGCCGCGACCTTCAGGCCGTCGGTCGACTTGAAGTTGCCGCCGTCGCCGGCAAGCAGAACGTCGCCGAGCGTGACCTTGTCACCGGCATTGCCGTCGAGCTTTTCGACGACGATCTTGTCTCCGGGATGGACACGGTACTGCTTTCCACCCGTGCGGATGACTGCGAACATGGCTCTTCTTCCCTAGAAAATTCGTGATCCCGAGCACCGTCGCTCTCGAAAGCGCCTCGCGTTCGGGAAGTCAGGCCGCCTATGGCAGGGGGGCGGAAGTGTCAACCGGTCCGGCTATTGCCGAAGCTCGGTTCGCAGCCGGTAGCGGCCGTCCTCGACGCCGTCGAACATCGTCGCGATCGCCGGGTGCTCAATGGGGTCGTCGCTATCGTCGACGACCAAGTTCTGCTGGCTGACGTAGGCGATGTAGCTGCTCTCCGAATTCTCGGCGAGCAGATGATAATAAGGCTGCTCCTTCGATGGGCGAAGCGCCTCGGGGATTGCCTGGTACCATTCCTCGCTGTTGGCGAATTCGGGATCGACGTCGAAGATGATTCCGCGGAAATCGAAGATCTTGTGGCGAACGACATCGCCGATGGCGAAGCGGGCAAGGGGCATGTCAGTCTTGCGGCCCATTGGGCCTGAACGCTCGAGAGGTTCAAAAGGGGTCATTCATACTATCTAGGCAACCCGGAAGCCCGCTGCTAGAGCGCCGCGTCCGACCGGAGCCGGCATTCGCCCGGCCAGCGCGAACCCCTAAGCGGAGAGGTGGCTGAGTGGTCGAAAGCACCGCACTCGAAATGCGGCGTACGGGCAACCGTACCGTGGGTTCGAATCCCACCCTCTCCGCCATACTCAACGTCTTGATTTTATTGAATAAAACGCTCCTACGTGGCAGCCGCGGAAGCGCGCCATTCTAGGGGCGCTGGTGCACTGCAGAGGTGCGCCATTCGTCGATCAAAAGTGAGAATCGACCGCGAATTCTCTGGCGGCAATTCCGACAGTACGGTTCGAGTTGGTGCCGCCGCGTATGCCAACAATCGAGCCTTGGTGGAGGAGCCGATACTGGAGCGTCTCTGCGGTACCGATCACGGCCGAAGAATGGCTAGTTTTCGCGACTTTCTGGGGCGGCGTTGGAGACCCATACCATCATTTCGAATACTAGTTGCTCCGCCATACCCAAATCATTGGGCTTACTAGATATTTTGGTACGACCTGACTGCCGCGGAAAAGCGCCATTCTGAGCGCACTGATTGACTGCAGAGGTGCGCTACAACTCTATCAGAACCTGGATCGGAC
>DASQYQ010000277.1:0-3321 GCA_035639115.1 Sphingomicrobium sp.
GTCGCGGCCGGACGCCGCCTCTCAGCTCGGGTAAGAGCTCCCCGGGAAGACTCGTCCTTAGGCGCGCCTGTCCCGGCGCGCTAGCTCATAGGAGAGGATCGAGAGCGGCCGCGAAATCGTCACACAGCGCGCGCGTTCCCTCGCGGTCGTAATGGAATTCGTCGATGAAGCCGATGTCATTGGTCTTGCCGGGTCCGGCGAGCGGCACCTTCAGCGCTTCGGCCAGCTTCTTTCGACGACCGTGATAATCCTCGACGAATCGCTTGTGGGTCTCGAACTGCAGGGCCTGGGCGGGGTTGAACGGTTTGCCGAGCTCGGACTCGATCTCCAGCGGGTTCGGATTGCTCTTCTCGAAGAAGGTCGTGTCGTCGGCGAGGACCAGTGGAACTTTCAGCACTCGGCATAGCTCGACGATTGCGCGGATCCAGAGCGAAGTGAAGGCGAGCAGAGCGTCGATCTGGCGCTCCGCCGGCGGGCGCCCGCCGCGTTCCTTCAAGACCATCTCGATCTGCTTGAGGTTGGGAGAGCCGAACACCGGGTCGGCGATCGAGGTGTAGCAGAAGTTCGTGAAGTCGCCGCCGCTGATGTGGACGACCGCCGACGGACGGTGCTTGGCGCGAGCGACGAAGGACAGGAGGAGCGAATAGAGGTTGCGGCTGTTGCCTTCCGGAAGGCCGATGTTCGCAAAGGGGAAGCCGAACCGCTCCGCCAGTAGCGAGGGCATGGTGTTCTCATTTCCGGCGAGGCCGAAGCCGTAGACGCTGCTCGGCCCGAGGACGAGCCCGTAGCGGTCGCGCTTAACGCAGTCGGCCACCGACAGGGTCTGGTCGCCGAATGTGCTGTGACGAAAGCCTCCCGCGTCGGTCGAGAAGCCCTCGCAGCTGATGTTGCGGCCATAAGTGACGACGTCGCCGCGATGGATCCAGCGGCGATTGCGGATGAACTGCCGAACCTCCGGGCGAAGCCGCATGATGTTCTGATAATTGGCCACGCCTGCGCGCTTTGAGGAGCGGCGCCGAGCGCGGGTGCGCCCGGCGCCGTCGAGCTCAACGCTTCTTGTTGTTCCGAGCGGCCTGCATCTCCTGCGGAGACACGGTGCCGTCGTGGTTCGTGTCGAGCTTGTTGAAGCTCGCCAGCGGCCCCGCCTCGAACTCCTGGAGGCTGATCTTGCCGTCCTTGTTCGAATCGACCTGGCCGATCATCTGCTGAGGAGTCGCCCGCGCCTGGAGGGCGGGAGCTGCGGCCATGAACTCGGCTTTGCTAAGCTGGCCGTCCTTGTTGGTGTCGAGCTTGGTGAACTCCGCATCGAGGCGTTGCTGCTCGACGGCGCGCGCCTGCTGGAGCTCGCGCTGCTGCATCGCGGAAATCTCGTTCGCGTCGAGCTGTCCGTCATGATTGGTGTCGACCGCGTTGAAGCGCTGCTGGACGTTGGACAGGAACTCCGCGCGCGTCGTCGGCTTGGGCGCCTGCGCCGCGGCCGGGGCGGCGGGTTTCGGCGCTGCGGCCGGAGCAACGGCGCTGGCGAAAAGCGGTGACGCAGTCGCGACGGCGATCGCGGCGAGCATGAGATGACGGTTGATCACGTTGAATTCCCCCTCGATTAGTGGAGCTCTTGAATTGCGCGGGCACACGTAGCGATTCGCTCCGCCGCCGTCGACTGCCGCTCTTTCGTCCCCCAAACCTTGCTGCGCACTGAACCCGAAATAGCTTGGAACATGGGAGGCCTTCCTCGATTACGCGCGCGCGTAACGCGGGCGTGCGAGGCTCGGCGGCTGTTGCAACAAGGCCACAAGGGACCGGCCAACGCGCAGGAAATTGCAATTAGTATCAACTTTTCCGCTTTGCTTTTCCGCAAAGTCAGCGATAAGTCAGTGTCAGAGGAGTGTCTCGTCTTGGGGGCGGGGTTGCGCGTGTGCCAAAATGCGCAGTCCTCCAAGGGGTGGCCTTCCAGGGAGTAGAACGAGTCCGCGGCCGCGGAACAAACAGGGGAATACATCGATGACGACGACGCAAAGGCGTATTGCGCTTCTCACGGGCGCCTCGCTCGCAACGCTTGGCGTGGCCGCACCGGCTGCCGCAGCAACGACGAACAATCCAGGTATTCTCCATTCCACAACCGCCGGGTCACCGACGGACGTGCTCACGATCTGTCTTGCCGGCAGTACGTGCGATTACGGCATCGACGCCAGCGGCAGCGGTCTGGTCACGAGCAACCCCGCCGGCGGCGGCGGCAACAACATCGCCCAGGTCGTCATCGGAACCACCGCGAGCGCGACTGGAACAATCGTCAATCACGGCACCGCAGAGATCGATGGGCATGCAACGGCGAGCGGCGCAGGTTCGCAAACGGCTCAAGCCCACGTCGTCACCGGTATTTTCCAGCACGTGGGTGCGGTGACCGACGCGGTTGCGATCGACCTCAACGATGGAACCCTGACCATCGACGCTTCGGCCAATGCGCATTCGACGGGTGCAGCTGCAGTAGCCAGCGCGACGATGAACTGGGGCATAGGCGCGCAGAGGGCGACGTCAACGAGCGTTGGAAACGCTTCTGCGCTGCTGACGAACCACGGAGCGCTCGGGATCAGCGCAAACGCGCACGCGACTGGAGCGAGCAGCGCAGTCGCGAACGCGGCTATCGCAAGCGTCGGCGGCGGTTTCGGAGGAACCGGCATTTGGCAGGTGGCGAACCAGCAGGGCACCGGCAATGCGCTGGTCGCCATCAGTAACACCGGAACCCTCCATATCGGCGCGTCGGCAGTTGCCATCGCGACCACTGGAAGCGCGAGCGCCAATGCGGCGATTCAGCAGGGAATCGTGCAGAGCGCTAATGCGGCCAATGGGTCGGCGAACGCCAATATTACGAACGCCGCTGGGGGCACGATTGGAATCACGGCTTTCGCCCACGCGCATGGCAGCGGGGGCACGGGCCAGGCGAACGCGAGCATCTCGGGCGCCGGCATTTCGCAGAATGCGAATGGGTCTTTGGCCTCTGTTGACCTCTCCAATGCCGGAACGATCAACATTCACGCGACGGCGATTGCGACCGGCACTACCGGCTTCAATACTGCGCACGCCGTAATCAACAATGCGATCCTTCAGAATGCGAGTGCAACGACCACCGCATCGGCCAAGCTGACGAACGCCGCGGGCGGCGTCATCTCAATCGTTGCTCATGACACTGCTAATGGAGGCAATGCGAACGCCGGGACAGTTGGCGGTTCAAATGGCGCGAGCGTCGACGGCGGCATAGTCCAGAACGCGACCGCCGGGACTGGATCCGCATCGGCAACCATCACGAACCATGGTTCGATCACGATT
>DASQYQ010000278.1:0-3163 GCA_035639115.1 Sphingomicrobium sp.
GGCCCAGGCGCTCGGGGGCGTAGCGGGCCTGCATCTGAGTCCGCAGGAGCTGCTCCATGATCTCGGGGCGGCTGTCTGCATCGCCGACTCGCTCGAGGATCCCGTTGAACGTCGCCGGCTTGATCACCTGTCCAAGGGTGAACTCGATCCCGAACGTGTCGAGATAGTCCTTCAGGGCTTCGAGCTTCTCGCGGCTCGGCGGCTCATGGACGCGGTACATCACAGGCCCCTGCTTCGCTTCGAGAGCGCGGGCTGCAGCGACGTTGGCCGCGATCATGAAATCTTCGACAAGCCGGTGCGCATCGAGGCGCTCACGCGGAGCAACGGATTCGATCCGGCCTTTCTCGTCGAGCACTACCTGGCGCTCTGGAAGGTCGAGGTCGAGCGGCTCGCGCTTGTTGCGCGCGGCGAGGAGCGCCCGCCAGCATCCCCAGAGCGGCTTCAACGCGCCGTCGACTAGCTCTTTCGCGACCGGCCCCTCGACGTCCGGCATCCAGCATACCGGGGACGAGACCTCGACCCGCTCCTCGTCGGAATAGTCGATAGCCGCCTGAGCATCCTCGTAGGCGATATTTGCCGCCACTCGGATCTTGGCCCGGGTGAATCGCCACTTCTTGAGCGTCCCGTCCTTTCCGACCGTTAGGTGGCACGCCATCGCGGCGCGGTCCTCGCCTTCCTTTAGCGAGCAGATGTCGGCCGACAGCTCCTCGGGGAGCATCGGCACGACACGGTCAGGGAAATAGACGCTGTTGCCGCGCGACCGAGCCGCTTTGTCGAGCGGGCCGTCGGGCCGGACGTAGAAGCTAACGTCGGCAATCGCGACGATCGCTTTCCAGCCCCCTTTGTTCTCCTCGTCATCGTCCGGCGCCGCCCAGATCGCGTCGTCATGGTCGCGGGCGTCAGCGGGGTCGATGGCCAGGATCGGCAGGTGAGTCAGGTCCTCGCGTTCGCCGAGCGGTTGTTTCGCCACCTTCTTCGCTTCGGTGATCGTGGAGTCGTTGAATTCGTGCGGAAGCTCATATTTGTGAATGGCGATGAGGCTGAAGCTCTTGGAAGCGAACGGATCGCCGAGAACCGCGTCGACACGCGCGCTGACGCGGCCGCCACGGCCGGAGAGCTCACACAGGACGAGATCCCCCGGTTCGCCATCGGCGACGTCGCTGATCGGGAGCTCACGCCGCTCCTTCTTCTCGACGGGGGTTAGCCAGAAGCGCGTTCCCTCCTGCCGAAGCACGCCGAGCACCAGCTCCTGCTTGCGCGCGAGCTTTTTGAGCGGATGGGCGACATAGCGTTCGCCTCGCTCCTCGGTCCGGGCGAGGACTCGGTCGCCGATACCAAGCGCACCCCGACGCTCCTTCTCGATCACGCGCAGCTTGGGAGCGGGCGTGTCGGCTTCCCAATGTTCCGGCTGGCCGTAGACGCGGCCGCTGTCGTCCGTCTCAACGATACGGAGAACCGTCACCCGTGGCACCCCGCCGACTTGGTTGAACGCACGCCCGCGCGAGGTCTCGATGAGTCCCTCGTCTGCCATGTCGTTGAGCAGCCTCTTGAGCGCGATCTTGGCGTCGCCGCGGATCCCGAACGCCCGCGCAATCTCGCGCTTACCCGCCGGCACGTCCGACGTGCTGATGAAGTCGATGATCTGCTTCCGGCTGGGCAGGTCGGCGGAGCGCTTGCGGGTCATGAGGAGGCCCTAAACGCGCCTATCGCAGCTGGCTATCCTTGCTTCCGCGGCGGTTAATGGTCGAATGCACGACCGCCTTGTCACGCTCTGACTGGCAGGCGACACAGGTGCGCGCACCCGGAAGCGCCTCCCGTCTCTTCTTCGGGATCCGCTCGCCGCAATCATCGCATTCCTCGGCGCTTTCACCCTTCGGCGTGAGCGCCCGTGCGCGAAGGATCGCGTCCCTCACCGTGTCGTCAATCTGATCCTGAACCGCGCCGTCGCGCGTCCATCCGCCGGCCATCATCTGCTCCTCGGCCTCTTAGATGGGCACTGCAGCCTCTGCCGACAATGCAGCGCGCCGATGGAGCCGCTGCTCGCGCCAGACGATCACGAGGCCGCTCGCGATAATGATCGGTGCGCCGATCCAGATCCACGGAGCCGGGATCTCGCCGAACATCCAGGTACCCAGGAGCAGCGCCCAAAGCAGGCTGGTGTAGTCCATCGGCATCACCATCGCCACCGGCGCCAGCCGCAACGCACCAGTCAGTGTCAGCTGCGCCAAGCCGCCAGCGAGGGCGAGACCGGACAACATCATCCAGGTGGTGCTGTCGTGCGACCTGCCGAAAACCAACATGGCAAGCCCGAGCGGAACGAGCGAGCTGACCGCGAACCAGAACACCGTCGTCGCGGCGCGCTCGGTAGCGCCCAGTCGCCGGATCATGATCGTCGCGGAGGCAGTCATCAGAGCGGCGACGAGCGCAACCGATGCACCGAGCAGGGGCACATCGCCGCTCCACGGTTCGACGATCAGAAGAACCCCCGCGAAACCCACCGCGACCGCACCCCAGCGCCACTTGCCCGTCGGCTCGCCAAGGAGGAGCGCCGCCAGGATTACCGAGAAGATCGGGACCGAGAAGCCGATCGTCGTCGCTTCCGCCAGGGGCAGCAGGATGAACGCTAGAAAGTTGAGGGCCATCGCGCCGACGCCGAGCGCCATCCGCCCGACATGGGCCCACACTCGCTTCGTTCGAAGCGACGGGAAGCCCGGCCCGGCGGAAACATAGCCCGCCGCGCAGAAGGCCGAGCCGCACTGTCTGTAGAAGAGGCTCTCGACGACGTTAACGCCGCGCGTCGAAGCAAGCTTCACCAGCGCGAACATGACCGCGAGGAGAAGTGCGGTCAGGAGGCGGAGCGCGATCCCGGCTAGCGGGCGCTGCTCAACCGGACTGTCGGTATCGCGTTGCCCCCCTCGCACCAATTACGACTTCGGCTTGGGCGGCGGAGCAACGTACGGTTTGAAGGCGCCGCCCGGAACGGCGGAGGCCACTGGGCTTTCGAATCCGTCCTTGCTGACCGACGCGACTCCGAAGACCCAATCATCGATCCGAACGTGCGGAAGAACCATCTTGCACTCTGTAGAGCATTGGCTTGCAGGCACCGAGCGCGATATTTCCCACTGGTTCGCATCAGTCCGCCGCCAGTGAATTGCATAGCTCG
>DASQYQ010000279.1:0-2105 GCA_035639115.1 Sphingomicrobium sp.
GGGCCTCGATCCGACGGTCGTCCGCCGGCTCAACGGCCGCGTCGACATCGGAACCTACCTGCGCGAGATCCGCCGAAGCACCGGGCAGGTTGGAAGCGTCTACGATTCCAATGTGACTGCCTGGGACCCGTTCCCCGGCTCCGCCGAGCCACGGTACAACGACCCTCTCCTCGATGGGATCATCGCTCCTACCACGAGTGCGGCCGTCGACTTCATCACCAACCAAGTCGGTTGGAAGGACGACGCTCACTACGAAACGCTCTCCTATGACGTGAACAAGAACTGGAAACGCGACGATACGGACTCACCCGTGACTGACCTCCGGAAGGCGATCGGCAACGACCCGAAGATGGCGGTGATGATCGTCCATGGCTGGGACGACCTCTCCTGCCCCTATTACGGATCGAAGCTGATTATCGACCAGATGCCGCCGGAAGGACCGTTCCAGAACATCCAGCTGCACGTCTATCCGGGCGGGCACATGTTCTACGCGCGGCCCGACAGTGGAGCATCGTTCAAGCGCGACGCGATGCGGATTTACGCGCAGCGCTGATCCCCGGAGGCTCGCAGATGAGCAGCGCTCCGACGAGTCCTGCCGCAACCGCGCAGACCATATACCAGCCCGGCGCGACTGGGTTTTCGCTCCAGCGGATCAGCAGCTTCAGAACCACCTGTGTGCTGCCGCCGAAGATGGCGATGGCAAGTGCATAAACGAGGCTGAGAGACCCGGCCCGGGCCCGTGCCGGCAATGCCAGTATGAAAAGAAGGATCGCGGCCGACGAGCCGAAGATGTGAAGCAGCGTCAGAAGCGCCGTTGCGCCGAATAGCGCGCGAGGCGTTCTCACAGCATCAAGAAAGTAAAAGGTCGGGACGGCCAGCAGGATTAGCGCGATCCAGGGGCCCACGAGCACGCGCTTCGGTCCGAAGCGGTCGACAAGCTGTCCCGTCGCAAGGTCGCCGATCGCGCCGAAGAGGCCGAGCGCGATGGTCGCGCCGAACGCGCTGCCGACTGCCATGTGCAACGTGTCCTGCGCATAGGTTGTCAGGTAGTCGAGCGTGTAGTTGCTGATGGTGCCGGCGCCGAGGATCAACATGCCTGAGCCGGCAATGAGCAGTAGAGGTTTTAGGCTTCCGGGAGGTGCGGGCTCGCCAGCCTCAGCGGGCAGCGTCTCCTCGAGCGTGCGGCGGAGCGCAAGGCCGAAGGGTACGATGGACGCGCCGATCAGGAAGGCGACCCTCCAGCCCCAGGCATCGAGTTGCGGTCCGGTCAGAAGTGTCGAGAGGGATAGCCCGACAATTCCAGCGACGAGAGTAGCGACGTCTGCCGTTGCAAGATGGATCGAAAGGTACAAGCCCCGCCGGTGCCGAGGAGCCGCTTCCATCAGAAACGCTGCGTTCGGACCGACCTCGCCACCAAGCGCGAAGCCCTGCAGCAGCCGGAAGCAGACTGCGAGAATGGACGCCGCGATTCCGGCGACTCGGTAGGAGGGGGTGAGCGCCAACCCGACAATCCCGACACCCATCATCGCAAAGGAAAGGATCATCGCCGGCTTGCGCCCGCGGCGGTCGGCCATTCGTCCGATGATTAGCCCGCCCAAGGGCCGGCTAACGAAGCCGACACCAAAGGTCGCGAGCGAGAGGATCAGCGATTGTGATGCGTCGCCTGGAAACAGGCTTCGACCGATCTGGACCGCGAAGAAGCTGTAGGTGACGAAATCGTAGAATTCGAGCGCATTTCCAGCCGCAACGGCCGCAATCTGCTTGCCCGTCAGCCTTGCTCGTTCGGCCACCAGTCCCCCCGATCGACATCCCGCTGAGGCGGGAATCCACCTTTTCTACTTACAGGGCTAAACAAGACCGCTCCCGGATCAAGCCCGGGGTGACGAAGGGGGAAAAGCAATGCATCCAAGTCCGCTTCTCGGGCCGGTCGTCGCGCTCGTCGCCTGGTCGATCGTGATGCTGTTCTGGATGGCGCTGTCGCGAGCGCCGCAGCTGCGTGGTCGGGATATCCCGAACGGCACCCGCGGAGCCGATCTCGAGCGCGAGCAGCCTGGCAGGGCGAACTGGCCGGCGCACAATTACCAGCACCTGATGGAGCAGCCGAC
>DASQYQ010000280.1:0-3088 GCA_035639115.1 Sphingomicrobium sp.
GAAATCGCTCGTCTTCGGAAGGAGCGACTGAAACCAGTTGAACATTGAAGCCCCTGAAGTGTGACGGTTCGCTTACGGAAGTGTGACAGGCAGGGCAACCACGCGCGTTGGCGGCACGAATTGTTGCACCGCGGCAAATCCACAGCATTTTTTGTTGACTGCGCATTTATCGGCTTGCGCTGGATTCTGGTTAAGGCACAATATCTAGCAGCGCGGGAGGGGGAACACTCAATTACTGGTGTTCTGGCGCCGGAATGACTATATTCCGGTGACGGGCCCACTCGTCCCCGATTTCCACAGGGGGACTAGGTGAAAAAGCCCCGTCAAGCGCCGAAAACGGCTAGGATGACCGGATGGCTCCGAGTCGAACACATAGTGAACATGCGGTCCTCGGCGTGGATGACGTCGGGATCTCGGAAGGACGGGGAAGCGCCATGGATTTTTCGACCGGCTCAGAAGTTTCGAGCGACGACGTATCGACGGTCTCGTCCAGCACGAAGACGGTCCATGCGCCGCGGTTCGACGTCAAGACCGACGCCGCCCGTGACGAGCTGCTGACCGAGTTCGGCAAGGACACCCTGCGCGACCGCTACCTGCTGCCGGGCGAAAGCTACCAGGACCTGTTCGCGCGAGTCGCCGCAGCCTACGCCGACGACGAAGCGCACGCGCAGCGAGTCTACGACTATATCTCGAAGCTGTGGTTCATGCCGGCGACCCCGGTCCTGTCGAACGGCGGCACCGGCCGCGGACTTCCGATCAGCTGCTATCTCAACAGCGTCGACGACAGCCTCGAGGGCATCGTCGGCACGTGGAACGAGAATGTGTGGCTGGCGAGCCGCGGCGGAGGCATCGGTACCTATTGGGGTCGCGTCCGCGGTATCGGCGAGCCGGTCGGCCTTAACGGCAAGACCAGCGGAATCATTCCGTTCGTGCGCGTGATGGACAGTCTTACGCTTGCGATCAGCCAGGGCTCGCTTCGCCGCGGCTCGGCCGCTTGCTACCTCGACATCTCGCACCCGGAGATCGAAGAGTTCCTCGAAATCCGCAAACCCTCGGGCGACTTCAACCGCAAGGCCCTGAATTTGCACCACGGAGTGCTCGTCACCGACGAGTTCATGGCTGCGGTTCGCGATGGCTCGGAGTTCGAATTGAAATCCCCGAAGGATGGAAGCGTCCGCGGGTCGGTCGATGCGCGCTCGCTGTTCCAGAAGCTCGTCGAAACCCGGCTCGCGACCGGCGAGCCGTACATCATCTTCATCGACGCCGTGAACAAGGCGATGCCGAAGCATCATCGCGACCTCGGGCTCAAGGTCACCACCTCGAACCTTTGCTCGGAGATCACTCTCCCGACCGGCAAGGACCACAATGGCGCCGACCGCACGGCGGTCTGCTGCCTCAGCTCATTGAACCTCGAGACATGGGACGAGTGGAACAAGGACAAGCAGTTCGTCGAGGACGTGATGCGCTTTCTCGACAACGTCCTCTCCGACTACATCGCGCGAGCGCCGGACGAAATGGCGCGCGCAAAGTATAGCGCGGAGCGCGAGCGTTCGGTCGGGCTCGGGGTCATGGGCTTCCACTCATTCCTTCAGGCGCGCAACCTTTCGTTCGAAGGGGCGATGGCGAAGAGCTGGAACTTGAAGATCTTCAAGCACATCCGAGCGCAGGTCGATCAGGCCTCGATGATGCTAGCGAAAGAGCGCGGGCCCTGCCCCGACGCCGCCGACATGGGCGTGATGGAGCGATTCAGCTGCAAGATGGCGATCGCTCCGACCGCCTCGATCTCGATCATCTGCGGCGGCACGAGCGCCTGCATCGAGCCGATCCCCGCCAACATCTACACGCACAAGACCCTGTCCGGCAGCTTCTCGATCAAGAACCCGTATCTCGAGAAGATGCTGAAGGAGAAGTCGAAGGACAGCCAGCAGGTCTGGAACTCGATCCTCGAGCAGGGCGGCAGCGTCCAGCACCTCGACTTCCTGACGCAGGAAGAAAAGGACGTGTTCAAGACCAGCTTCGAGATCGACCAGCGCTGGCTGCTCGAGCTTGCGGCCGACCGCACGCCGTTCATCGACCAGGCCCAGTCGCTGAACCTCTTCATCCCGGCCGACGTCGACAAGTGGGACCTGATGATGCTCCACTTCCGCGCTTGGGAGCTCGGCATCAAGTCGCTCTATTATCTGCGCTCCAAGTCCGTTCAGCGGGCCGGTTTCGCGGGCGGGGTCGAGGCCGACAACACGCCGGAACTAAAGGAAATTCCGCTGGCGTCGTCCACCGACTATGACGAGTGCCTTGCGTGCCAGTGACACGCACCTGCGTCACTCGGAGGACTGTTCAGTGAAGCAACTGACCATTCGCAAGGTCGCAAAGCGTGCCGGCGCTGTCCTGCTCGGCCTCGTCGCGATCGACCTGATCGCCACTGCCGCAACTCTCGCTCTTGGATTGGGAATGTTCAAAGGATGAAGATGAACAAGTTCGCGTTGCTTGCATCTGTTGCGTTCGCGTCGCTCGGTTCGGCGGCGCTTGCCGCGCCTGCGGTCGACAGCCAGGCGCTGGAAAGGAATTTCGACGCCCTCATCAACCCCACCGAGCAGCAGCAGTGGCTTCAGCAGATGTCGTCCGAGCCCAACCATGTCGGCTCGCCGCATGACAAGGCGAACGCCGAATATGAGCTCGCATTGTTCAAGCAATGGGGCTGGGACGCGCATATCGAGCAGTTCGACGTCCTTTATCCGACCCCCATCTCCACAACGCTCGAGCTGGTCACTCCTGAGCGAGTGACGCTCGGCGGGCAGGAGCCGCCGATCCCCGAGGATCCGAGCACGACGCCAGCGAACCTCGCCAAGGCGCTGCCGCCTTATGTCGCCTATCAGGGCGACGGCGATGTCACCGCGCCGGTTGTCTACGTCGATTACGGCATGCCCTACGACTATGACTCGCTCGAGCAGCGCGGGATCAGCGTCAAGGGCAAGATCGTGCTCGCGCGCTACGGCGCCGGCTGGCGCGGACTCAAGCCGAAGCTGGCTCAGGAACATGGCGCGGTCGGCTGCCTGATCTACTCGGACCCGGCCGACGACGGCTATGCCGA
>DASQYQ010000281.1:0-9236 GCA_035639115.1 Sphingomicrobium sp.
AATCGCGAGCAGCGCGAAGCCGAACATGTCGAACTTCCGCTTGTGCGTCTCGGTGCTCGGCATGAACCGCGCCATGATGAGAATGCACAGGATCCCGACCGGAAGGTTGACCAGAAAGACCCAGCGCCAGTTGTAATTGTCGGTCAGCCAGCCGCCGAGCACCGGTCCGAGGATCGGACCGATCATCACGCCGCCGCCAAAGAGTGCCATCGCCTGGCCGTGCTTCTCGCGCGGGTTGATGTCGAACAGGGTCGCCTGGGCGAGGGGGACGATGAATGCGCCGCCGACGCCCTGAAGCGCCCGGAACAGTACCATTTCGGCAAGCGAAGTCGCCGTCGCACAAAGGACCGACGCTACAGTGAAAACGACCACCGAGATCAATAGCAGGCGCTTGCGGCCGACCCGGTCCGCAAGCCAGCCGCTGATCGGAAGGGCAATGGCGGAAGCGACGATGTAGCTCGTCAGGACCCAGTTGATCGTGTCCTGCGTCGCGCTGAGACTCGCCTGCATGTGGGGTAGCGCGACGTTCGCGATCGTGGTGTCCAGCACCTGCAGGAGCACCGCGGCCATCACGCCGACGGTGACGATCAAACGCTGGCCCGTCGGCAGCTCGTGAGTTGCGGCTTCGGTCATCGACCGCTTGGGCCCTACTTCTTGTCGAAGAAGACGGTGGCGTTGACCGACAGCCCCGCGATCATCGGCTTGGATGGCGTTTCGTTGAATGCGATCCGAACCGGCACTCGCTGTGTCACCTTCACCCAGTTGCCGTTGGCGTTCTGCGCCGGAAGCAGCGAGAATTCGCTCCCTGTCCCTGCGCCCACGCTCCGCACGTGCGCCGGGAATTTGACCCCGGGATAGGCATCGACCGTAATCTCCGCGCGCTGGCCGGGAACCATGCGGCCGACGTCCTTCTCCTTGAAGTTGGCTTCGACCCAGGCGCTCGAGCTGTGAACGAGCGACAGTGCTCCAATACCGAGCACGGCCATCTTGCCGACCTGCAGGTCATCGGCGTTCTCGATGACTCCGTCCATCGGGGCGTGAATGGTCGTGCGCTCGAGGTCGAGCCGGGCTTTGTCAATCGCCGCCTTCGCCTGCGCAATGGAGGGCTGCTCGCCTGGCGCGATGGCAGCCTGCGCGTTCGCGGAACGAGCCTTCGCATCGGCGAGCTGTTGCTCAGCGGTCTTCACCTCGTTGAGGGCGTCCTCATAGTCGGCGCGAGTCGTGAAGCCCTGCTTGAGCAGTGCCTGCTGGCGCGCCAAAGCATTCTCTTTGATTTTCAGGTTCGCCTCTGAGCCGGTGATGTCCGCTCCCGTTCCCGCTGCCGTCGTCTTGAGCTGCGTCGTCTGAAGCTCAGCGGCGGCAAGCTGCGCCTGGGCCTGCTCCAGTGCAACTTGATACGGCTGCGGATCGATCCGGAA
Organism: Sphingomicrobium sp.; assembly: GCA_035639115.1. Lineage (GTDB taxonomy): Bacteria > Pseudomonadota > Alphaproteobacteria > Sphingomonadales > Sphingomonadaceae > Sphingomicrobium. The sequence continues at coordinate 1,419 of DASQYQ010000281.1, forward strand.
CAGCACGTCACCTCTGTGGACGTGCATGCCGTTCCGAACGAGGACTTGGACGACCTGGCCATTCACCTGTGGGCTTACGGAGACGATGTCCTGCTTCACCTGGGCATCGTCGGTCGACACGCTCTTGCCGCTCGTCATCCAGTAATAGCCTCCGCCGACGATCAGCAGCGCGGGGACGATCAGCATGAGGAAGGTGCGCAGCGCGCCCTTGCCCGCGGGAAGCTTTACCTTCTTCCGTACCTTCCGCGCATCGGCTGCTGCCGTTGCGGTCATCGGTTCGGTCGCCATCTTGTTCATTGATTGGATGCCCTGTTCACTATCCCGCACCGAGCCGCGTTTTCCCGCGCCTGAGCGAGCACTTTCCTCGTGGTTTCAATGTCTTTCGGGTCGATTCCTGCAAACGCCTGATCGATGAGCTCGGCACCGACGGTCTGAAGTTTCTCGACCAGCGGCTGCGCCCGCGCGGTGACGTGCAGCCGCCAGGCGCGCCGGTCTTCGGGATCGCGCGTCCGCTCAACGAGCCCTGCTTCCTCAAGCCGGTCGACGATACGGCACAGAGTGATCGGCTCGAGCTCGAGGAGATCCGCGAGCTCTACCTGGCGAAGACCCGGCGTGCGGGTCAACCTGAACAGCACCTTCCATTGGGCGCGGGTCACCCCGAGCCCGACCGCGAGGCGATCGAACGCTTTACGAAGGACGTGCCCGGTTTCTCCAATCTCGAAAGGGAGCGTTTCCATTGGCAACCGATATAATAAGCCTGCTTATTTTAAGCAATGGTTGAGCGACGACGTGGTTCTCATTCTGCTATAGGCGGCGGGACTCGGCTGCACCGCAGGACACCCCACCAATGCTTTTCGCTTGGATTGGCTTCATTAGACCCGGGGCGGAAACGATTCCGCAGGACGTCCAGATCGAGACGAACGACTTCCTTCAGCAGCCCTACCTTCCAATCCACTCCGTCGGGCCCCTCGGCGACGAGAACGGGCGCCGAGCCGCGATGATGATGATCTTCGAGGCGGACGACCGCGCCACCGCCGAGGCCTTAGTCGAGAACAGCCCGTACCGCCGTGCGGGCATCTATGAACAATTCCATCTCTATGAATATCGCGACGAAATAGGTTAGCCGCCACTCCGCTGGAGCGTAGCGCGCTCCGTAAGAGGACCATTCACTGGAAGGCCCTATTTTGGAGCGGGTAACGGGAATCGAACCCGTGCGTTCAGCTTGGGAAGCTGACAGGCTACCATTACATCATACCCGCGCCTGTGAGGCCGTCAGTTAGGTTCGGCGCCTACCGCAGTCAACGAGCGCGTTGGGAACAGCGTCGCTCCTGTGCCGCCTAAATACCGCCCTCGACCGGCTCGTACCCCGCCAGCCGCAGCCGCTCGGAAAGATCGTTTCCCGTGGCCTGTGCGAGCTCACCGTCCTCGGACCTGATAACGAAGTTCGATCCGTGTCGCCCGTCCCTGAAGAAGGGATAGCTGCCGATCGCCACTCCGGGATGCGCTTCCTCCGTCTCGCGCAGCAGGTCCGCCACATCGCTCTCCGGCGCTCGCGCGCCGACCGTGACGGACACCACAGGCCGCCCGCCCTCAATGTGTCCGGTCAGGCCTTGCAGCATGCTCGCGGCGATGCTTGGTACGCCGGCGAGGATGTAGACGTTGCCGATCTTTATTCCTGGCGCTCCGGAGGTTGGATTGCGGAGCAGTTCCGCACCTTCGGGAGTCCGCGCCATTCGCAGCCTCGCGTCGGTGAGCCCGCCCGGCCTGTCGCGGTAATAATCGACGAGGATCTGCCGAGCTTCCGGATGAACGACTACCGGAACGCCAAACGCCGCGGCGACAGCATCGACGGTGATGTCGTCGTGAGTCGGCCCAATCCCTCCGGTCGTGAACAGATAATCGTACCTTGCCCGAAGCTCGTTCACAGCCTCGCCAATGCGGCCATGGTCGTCGGGCACCACGCGGGCCTCGGCGAGCCTGATCCCTTGATCATTCAGCCAGGTCGCCAGCTGCGCGAGGTTCTTGTCCTGGGTTCGCCCCGACAGGATCTCGTCGCCGATCACCAGCAGCGCTGCAGTCCAGACGCGAATGAAGGCCATGCTGCGGCCCCCCTACCCTCCACAGCGGCTGGCGCAACAGGCTTGCACTGCTGACTTAGTCCTGTAATACAGAGCTACAAATGTAGCAGACAGGTCAGAACAATGGCGTTTCCGGTCCTCGCACTAGCCGCAGCGCATGCCTCCGTCGCTGGCACGCCTGCCTTCGATCCACGACGGCACAAGAACGAAATCGTAGGCCGCCCCGCGGAGGTACTCGTGCTCGGCACGGCGCACCTTTCGGAGCTGAAAGCGCTCGACCCCAAGCTCCTCGAGCCGCTCCTCGATCGACTCGCGATCTTCAAGCCGCAGATCGTCACCGTTGAGGGTCTCTCCGGCGAAGAGTGCGAGACGTTGCTTCGGTTCAAACCCCAGCACGGCGCCGACACGTGGGACTCTTACTGCTGGCCGACGGACGAGTTCGAGAAGTCGACGGGAATGAATGTATCGCAGGCGCAGGCCGAGGCCGATCGGTCGCTCGCAGCCTTGCGGTCATCGCCAACGCCCGCGCAGCGCCGTCGCTTGGCCATGCTGTTCATGGCGGCGAACGACCGCGGTTCCGCGATGGTCCAGTGGCTTCGGCTGCCCGAACCGGAGCGCCACGCCGGCGATGGCCTGACCCCAGCAATGGTCGACGTTTTGGAGCGCAAGGGGAAACCGCTCAACGAGAATTACGCGATCGCGGCGGCGCTTGCCGCCCGTCTCGGACTCGAGCGAGTTTATGAAGTCGACGACCACACCGCCGACACCGCCATCGATGAGAACAGCCCGCAAGGGCACGCTTACGCGGAAGCGATCCAGGCGGCCTGGACGGCGAAGCCAGAACCATCCGTGCGCACGGAACAGGAACGATTGGAGAAGAACCTTCGCACCGGCGCAGACGTCGTCGCGCTTTATCGCCTCATGAATGCGCCGCAGAGTCAGCGCGAGGCCATCGCCTCAGACATGGGGAGGAACGCAAGCTATCCGAGCCCGCACCTTTACGGCAGGCAATATGTGGCCTGGTGGGAGACACGGAACTTGCGCATTGCCGCCAACATCCGCTCGACGCTCCAGAAAGATCCGGACGCGCGTGTGCTCTCGATAATCGGCGCCACCCACAAAGGCTATCTCGATGCCTATCTGGACATGATGCAGGACGTTCGGATCGTCGACGCAATGCAGTTCCTGCGGTGACGGGGGTGCAATTCGGTCCCCCCAAGATTACTTAGGAGGCCATGACTCAGTACATCACCGTCGCCGCTGAGGACGATCGCGCCGAATCCCGCAACGGCGTCATCAAGTTGCACGGCCCTGAAGCCTTCCAGGGGATGCATCGCGCAGGGCGGCTTGCAGCCGAGATCCTCGACGCGCTCGCTCCCCACGTGCTGCCCGGCGTCACTACCCAGGAGCTGGACGAAATCGTCTACCGCATGACACTCGAAGGCGGCGGCGTTCCAGCGACTCTCGGTTATCGCGGCTACACGCACAGCTGCTGCATCTCGATCAATCATGTCGTCTGCCACGGCGTCCCGGGGGACCGCACGCTGAAGGACGGCGACATCGTCAACATCGACGTGACTCCGATCGTCGACGGCTGGCACGGCGACACCAGCCGCATGTACCTGGTCGGCGACGTCGGGATCAAAGCGCGCAAGCTCGTCGATGTGACCTACGAATGCTTGATGATCGGCCTCGAGCAGGCGAAGCCGGGCAATTTTCTCGGGGATATCGCCAACGCGATCCAGCGCCACGCCGAAGCCCAACGTTACAGCGTCGTTCGCGACTTCTGCGGCCACGGTGTCGGCCGGCTCTTCCACGACAGCCCAGAGGTCGTACACGCGGGGCGTCCGGGAACCGGCCCGGAACTCAAGCCTGGGATGATCTTCACCGTCGAGCCGATGATCAACATCGGACGTCCCGACGTGAAGGTGCTCGACGACGGCTGGACAGCGGTCACACGAGACCGTTCGCTGTCCGCACAATTCGAGCATTCGATCGGAATCACCGGGACGGGGCACGAGATCTTCACGAAAAGCCCAAAAAGACTGGACCGCCCGCCTTACGCCTGAAGCACACATAGGACAGCAGTTCGTCGGCTCGTCGAAAACGGCGCCGACCAGCCTTGACTAGCTTTGTTAGCCACTTGATCAACCTCGGTTAAGCCCGGGGGAAATCGATGCTGGAAATCGCAAATCTGTCGCACACTTATGCGAACGGCACCGTCGCACTCGACGATGTCACACTGTCGATCCCACGCGGAATGTACGGTCTCCTAGGACCGAACGGCGCTGGCAAGTCGACGCTAATGCGAACCGTCGCGACGCTGCAACAGCCGACGGCTGGAACAATCAAGTTTGGCGACATCGACGTCCTTGCCGATCCGCAGCGGCTCCGCCGGACGCTCGGCTATCTGCCGCAGGACTTCGGCGTTTATCCGCGTGTGTCGGCCTATGCGATGCTCGACCAGCTCGCCCTACTCAAAGGCATCACCGGATCGGGCGAGCGCAGGAGCGTCGTCGAGACGTTGCTAAGCCAGACCAACCTCTGGGGCGTGCGTCATAAGTCGATCGCGGGCTTCTCAGGTGGCATGCGCCAGCGCTTCGGGATCGCGCAGGCGCTGATCGGTAATCCCGAGCTCATCATCGTGGACGAGCCGACCGCCGGCCTCGACCCCGAGGAGCGCAACCGCTTCCTTAATCTTCTCGCTGGAATTGGCGACAATGTCGTCGTCATCCTGTCGACCCACATCGTCGCCGACGTTGCCGACCTATGCCCGCTGATGGCGGTGCTGGCCAACGGCAAGGTCCAGCTCCAGGGCAAGCCCGCCGAACTGATTGCCTCGACCAAGGGCAAGGTGTGGAAGAAGTCGATCCCGCATTCGGAGCTCGAGGATTACCAGCAGAAATATGACGTCATTTCGACCCGCCTCTTCGCGGGGATGACGGTCATCCACGTCCTCGCCGACAAGAAGCCCGCAGGCTTCGAGCCGGTCGAAGGCGGGCTCGAGGACGTCTACTTCACAACCTTGTCCAACCTCCGCCGCGCGGCCTGAGCGGAGGGCCCCGATGTTCTTCGGAATCACCGCGTTCGAGATCAGATATCAGCTGCGCAACCCGGTCTTCTGGGTCGCGGTGGCGATCTTCTTTCTCATGGGATTCGGGATCACTGCGAGCGAGAACGTCCGCATTGGCACGCCCGGCGGCGTTCACGAGAACGCGGCCAACGCGATTGCCATCGCGACGGCCGTTTTCTCGATCTTCTACGTCTTCGTCGTCACCGCCTTCGTCGCAAACGCCATCGTCCGGGATGAGGCGAGCGGTTTTGCGCCGATCGTTCGAGCTACGGCCGTCGGCGCGCGACAGATCGTCATCGGACGCTTCATCGGCGGCTTGATCGTCGCCTGGCTTGGCTATCTCGCGCTCCCGATCGGCATGTTCTCAGGCTCGGTCATGCCGTGGGTCGATCCCGAGACGATCGGGCCGCAGGTCTTGTCTTATTATGCCTGGCCGTTCCTGATCTTCGCCATTCCCAACATCTTCCTCGTTTGCGCAATCCTCTTCGCGCTTGCGACGGTGCTGCGGTCGATGATGGCGGCCTATGTCGGCGCGATCGTCCTAGTAATGGGCTATCTGGTCACCAGCAGCGTCCTGGGCCAGAAGGTCGAGTATCGCGAGACGGTCGCGCGCTGGGAGCCGATGGGCACGGGCGCCCTCGGCGAGGCAACTCGCTACTGGACTCAAACCGAGCTCAATAGCCGTCTCGTCGAGCTGACTGGCGCCCTGCTGTTCAACCGCGTCTTCGCGGTCGTCCTCGGCCTGCTATTCCTGGGCTTCACGCTGTGGCACTTCTCGATGACCGAGCGGGCGCCCTCCCGCTTCCGCCTCGGCAGGCTTGCGAAGCGGCAGGCGCGCGAGGCTGCTCTAGCGGCTACACCTGCCGAGCTGGGTGGAGAAAGCGTCAGCATGCGCGATGCGCGGCCCTCGCGCGTTCCCCAGTTCATGGCACGCCTGCGGATGGAGGTGCGCCAAGTCCTCACCAGCCCCGGCCTCATCATCCTGACGCTCTTGGCCGTTACGTTCACAGCGCTGGTGCTTTGGGTGTCGCGGTCCGCTTATGGTACGTCCGATCATCCGACCGTCGCCGCCACAGTCACGGCCGCGAGGGGCGGTTCGGCGCTGTTCCTGCTGATGATCGCGGCCTTCTACGGAGGCGAGCTCGTCTGGCGCGAACGCGACCGCAAGGTGAACGAGCTGATCGACTCCACGGCGGTGCCGAGCTGGGTGATGACCGTCCCCAAGGTCATCGCGATCTTCCTAGTCCTATTGATCGTCAACGTAGCGGCCGCGCTGACCGGCATGGTCTACCAGCTGATCGAGGGTGGCCGCTCCATCGGGGTGCTACAATATCTTGGCTGGTTCATCGTCCCGGCGGCGATCGACGGGCTTCTCATCGCTATCCTCGCCGTGTTCTTCCAGGTGCTCAGCCCCAACAAATATGTCGGCTGGGGCATCCTCTTCGTCTGGTTCGTCGTCGGCATCTTCCTGAACAACATGGGCTACGGGAACCCGCTCTATAATTACGACGGCTCCCCGAACGTCCCGCTGAGCGATTTCGTCGGCGCCGGTACCTTCTGGAAAGGCGCCGCTGTCTTCCAGTTCTACTGGTTCTGCTTCGCCGTCATCCTCGCTGTAACCGCACACCTGCTCTGGCCGCGCGGTACGGACCTATCGTTGCGCAGCCGACTCCGGCGAGTGCCTGCGCTTGCGACCCCTCCGGCAATTGCGCTCATCGCCGTCGCTGCCGTGGCGATGGCTGCGACCGGTGCCTACGGCTATTACAACATCAAGGTCCTCAACCAGTATCAGACCTCCGACGACCTCGAGAAATATCAGGCCGACTACGAGCGGAAGTACCTCAAGTACGAGAACCTTCCGATGCCGGCCGTGACACGCGTGACGATGGACGTGCAGCTGTTCCCGAAGGAGCGCCGCCTCATCAGCGTCGGCCGCTACGATCTTCAGAACAAGACCGGCGTTCCGATCCGTGACGTGCACGTGCGAAGGGGCGACAACAACAACAAGTTCCTCGACCTGCAGCTTGCCGGCGCCCGCTTGGTCTATGACGATCCGAAGTTCGGCTATCGCATCTACCGCTTCGACATCCCGCTCGCCCCGGGAGCAACTAGCGCGCTCACCTGGAAGTCACAGATATGGCATCGCGGATTTCCAGCCGGCAACCCGGACACGGACATCATCCAGAACGGCACGTTCGTGAACAATTTCGCCTTCGCACCGCAGATCGGGATGGACCGCAACGGCCTACTCCAGGACCGCGCCAAGCGGCGCCGCCAACACCTCCCGCCCGAGCTTCGTCCGGCCAAGCTCGAGGACATGAAGGCAACGCGCCAGAATTATATCCACGCCGATTGGGTCATGAGCGACATCACTCTGTCGACCGACGCCGACCAGACCCCGATCGCGCCCGGCAATCAGGTCTCGGACACGATTGCGAACGGTCGCCGCACCGCGCGCTTCGTAAGCCCGGCGCCGATCCTCAACTTCTTCTCGATCCAGTCGGCCCGCTACACGATCGCGACGCGCATGCACAACGGCCTCAAGCTGTCCGTCTATTACAATCCCGGCCACGACTGGAACGTCCCCAAGATGCTGAACGCGATGGGCACGGCGCTCGATTATTACCGAGCGCACTTCGCGCCCTATCAGTTCAACTACGCTCGGAT
>DASQYQ010000282.1:0-2873 GCA_035639115.1 Sphingomicrobium sp.
CGATCGCCGACATGACCTTCAACTGGGCAAGGCTCACGTGACCGGCGTTGGCCTCGCGCCAGGCCGCCCCATGGGCGTGAAAGACGTCGGCGACCTCGAGAAGGGGCCGCGCCATGCGGTCGCGGTCAGGCGGGCGGCGGTGGCTTCGTCAGGTTGAGGCTGAGCCGCTCCAGCGGGCTCTCGACATCGCGGATCGTGCTGACGGCGACGCGCGTGTAGAGCGCCGTCGTCTCCAACTTGGCATGGCCGAGCGGACACGCGTCATAATGCACCTTCTATGAACTCATTGAAAATCAAAGGCCCGCTGATCGGGATTTGGTGTTAGCGGACGATTTGATCGCTTGCGATCAGTAAACCCGACCAGGTCTGCGGTCCTGATCACCCACGGAGCCCCGGGACAGACTTGGCGACCCTTGATGTCGCCGCGGCGAAGCATGCGCAGCGCCGTCATATTGCACACCCCGATGATTTTGGCTGCTGCCTCGAGCGTGACCTCGCCGCGCTCGGCCCATTCGCCGTCGCGGTAGCCGGCGATCTCGTGGTGATTGCGGAAGCCGCGCACGCGCTCCTGCGTCCACGCATTGCCATATCCAGTGGCGACGCCGATGCGGTTGAGAAGGCGCGCAATCTGACGGTCCGGCATCAGTCGGGCCAGTTGACGCATGAGCGCGATCGTATCGTCCGGAATGCGTGGATTGTGCCGGCCGGCTGCATTCAGCCGCTGCTTCACCTGCAGCTCAGTGTGATCGCCGCCTTGCCAGTGCAGGACTGCATGGATGATCGCGCCGTCGCGGCGCACGATGACCTCCGAGAGTGCAGCGCGCAGAATTCGCTTGCGCGTCGCGGCCGTCGCGGCGGGGTGCGACCAGGCGCGTTCGAGATCGGCGCCGAGCGCCAGGAGCTGCTGCCGTTCCGGCTCGCCAAGCGGGGGTGGACGCCGCGCGATCATTGCCGCGATGTCGCCCTCGATCCGGGCAATGGCTTGCAAAGCCTCGTTCCATCGGCGCTCCAACTCGCCGGCGACGAGCCGATTGGCTGGATCAACGGCATCGTACTGGCGGCGGGCGTGAGCGGCCTCATAGCGGGCCTGCTGCAGGGAGAGCTCCAGTTGCCGTTCGGCCGTCGTGGTCTCGCTCGACTGGGCTTCGATGGCACTGACCGCGGCTTCCAGACCGAGTGGCCTCAGGACGCGCAGCACCTCCTTGGCGATCGCCGCGTCGATGCTCAAGCCACTCACCGAGATGCATCGCTTTGCGCCATGGTTCATGCGCGCGCCATAGCAGTTATAGCGACCGAGCTTGCCGCCGTAGTGCACATGGAGTTTGCGGCCGCAATGGCCGCAGCGCAGAAGCCCAGGCAGCAACAACTCGCCTTTACGGGCCGCCCCGCGAGCGAGCGCGCTGCTCATGCCGGTCGCATTGTTGGCGATTGCTTTGAGGTTGCGTTCGAACTCGTCCCAGGTGATGTAGGCGGCGTGATGATCCTTGATCAGAACGTCCCATTCGTCGATCGGCCGGCGCACGCCACGGCGAATGCGCTTGCGACCTTCCACCACGCTGATCCGGCTCGTCGTGCGTCCGAATGCATAAGCGCCGGCATAGATGGGATTGGTGAGGATGTTGTGCACGATGTTGTAGGCTGGCAAGCGCCACACGACGCCGTGCACCTCACCCCGGCGCGATTTGGCGGGCAATTCGATCCCTTCGTCCCTGAGCCAGACATGCACCTGCCGCGCACTCTGGAACTCGGCGAATTTCGTGAAGACGAGTTGAATGGCCTGTTGCACGCGTTTGTCCGGATTCTTTTCGATCCGGTCGCGCCCGACTTTCACATAGCCCGCGGCCACACCGAGAACCAAGTCACCACGACGCGCCATCTGACGCAACGCTTCCTGCGAGCGCTGGCGGAACAGCGACAATTCAAGTTCGCTCATCGTTCCCTTCATGCCGAGCAATAATCGATCGTTGGGATGGCGAGGATCGTAGATTCCATCCTCGTCGACGAGGATGGTGCCGACCAATCCACAGAACTCGATCAAGGTGTGCCAGTCGCGGCCGTTGCGGGCGAGACGTGAAGCCTCGATCGCGAACACGGCGCCAACTCGGCGGTCACAGATTGCGGCCAACAGCCGCTCGAAGCCTGGACGGGCGATGCCTCCGCCCGATCGTCCGAGATCGTCGTCGATGATCTCGACGGTCGTCCAGCCAAGCTGTCTGGCGCGATCGGCGAGGCCATATTGCCGCCGCTGGCTTTCAAGATTGTGCAAGAGCTGATCGGGGGTCGATTGACGGACATAAACGCAAGCGATGCGTTGCAGATGCTCGGCAGTGATCTTGCTCACGGATGCTCTCCCGGCTTCTTACGTTGGACCAGCGTCGCTGCGATCTCGCGGAGCAGAGCTTCCACGAGGCTCGCGAGCTCGATCCTGCGCGCCGGGCATGGATTTGCGAGCCGCGTCCCCTCGTCGAACAGGCTTGGTTGGCGACGTTCGGATTTGCGCTCCATTCTGGGCTGTCTCCGTCTTTGATTCGGACAGGAGAAAGCTTAGGAGCGCATCGACCTCCGCACGCATCGCGCGCAGAATGTGGAGTGGAAAGTTCGGATCATCGCGAATCGCGAAACGAGATGCCGCCGGTTCCGTCATCCATGCCGGTAAGCTGGCGAATGAGCCGTCGGGTTGAAGCACGACGACGAACTCGACGCCGCCGGTTTCGAGCCGTCGTCTGATCTGCACCACTTCGCCAAAGCGCGGATGGAACCGGTAGCTGATGCGGGCTTCAACCCGCTGTTCGTGGGCAGTATGTCGTAAGTTCGAGCAGCACCTGGATCACGCGAATGTCGGCGCCTTGTTCGAGCAGATGGGTGGCAAAGCT
>DASQYQ010000283.1:0-6991 GCA_035639115.1 Sphingomicrobium sp.
TAAAGATGAGCGAGCTTCACATCGGCGACACGTGGAAGACCGAGAGCCGTACCGTGACGCTCGAGGACATCGAGCATTTCGCCGAGTTTACCGGCGACAAATTCTACGCGCACATGGACGAGGAGGCAGCGAAAGCCTCCCCAATCTTCGAGGGACGCGTTGCGCACGGCTATTTGATCCTGAGCTTCGCTGCCGGCCTGTTCGTGGACCCGGACCCCGGTCCGGTCCTTGCCAATACTGGCCTCGAGAATTTGCGGTTCCTCACCCCGCTTTATCCGGGGGATTCAATCCGTGTGGAGCTCACCGTCCGATCGAAATCTCTGAAGTCGGACGAGACCGGCGTGGTGCGCTGGGCGGTCGAGGTCTTCAACCAGCGCGATGAGCTCGTCGCGACCTACGACCTTGTGACCGAGAACCTGCCGTAATCGCCGCAACTCGCTATCCTGCTGTTCGTTTTCCCCCGCGGATTTCCCAAAGGAGAGCGAAGATGAAAGTCAGCGAAGTGATGACTCGCGACGTGCAGACGGTGCGTCCCGATCAACCCGTGCAGCAGGCCGCCTCGTTCATGCTCAACGCCGATGCCGGTTCAATCCCCGTCACCGACGGCGATCGGCTCATCGGAATGATCACCGACCGCGACATCGCGGTGCGCGGAGTCGCCAAAGGCTACGGCCCCGACACTCCGGTGCGCGAGCTGATGAGCGATGGAATCATCTGCGCGCGCGCCGATGACGATATCGAGGATGTCGCCAGCAAGATGAGCGAAGCGCAGGTCCGACGGCTTCCGGTGATTGACGAAGAAGACCGGTTGTGCGGGATCGTCAGCCTCGGCGACCTCAGCCGCGAGACCGACGAGGACTGTGCCGGCGAGGCTCTCAAGGGCGTAAGCGAGCCCGGAGGCTCTCAGCAGCAGTAGCTAGCGCGCGATTTCCTTGATCGCCTGATCGACCAGCTTCGAGTCCGTCGCCGCGTCGTGGCGCTCGGCGATGATCTTCGCTGCCGCATTCGACGCGGCGGCGGCGGCGGCGGCTCGGAGCTGCTCGATGGCGGTGCGCTCTTCGGCGGCGATCTTGTCCTCTGCCATCCGGGTCCGGCGCTCGATCAGCGCTTCGGCGTCGACCTTCGCCTTGGCAACGATCTCCTCAGCTTCGTGGCGGGCGCGAACGAGCAACGCTTCACGGTCCTTGTCGACCGATTCTGCCTTGAGTTCATATTCCGCCTTGAGCGCTTCCGCTTCCTTGCGGAGCGATTCCGCCTCGGCAAGCTGATCGCGGATGAGCGCGATCTTGCTGTCGAGCGCCTTCCCGATCGCGCTGGGCACCTTTTTCCAGACGAGCAGAGCGAAGACGATGAGGACCGCGAGGGCGACCCATGCGCCGGGGTTGAGCGACAATGCCGTGGGCTCGGCAGCTTCGGGCGCCCCTGCGACGGCTGCGGCGATCAGAATTGCGCTAGACATTGAGCTCTGCCTTCACGGCCGCAGCCGCCTCGTTCTTGTCGACGTCCAGTCCTGCCACCCGCCGCACCATTTCCTGCGTGGCTTCAGCCGCAACGGACTCGATTTCCGCTCGCGCAGCGTCGACGGATTCGCGGATCTTGGCTTGGGCGGCGTCGATCTTGAGACCGATCTTGTCCGCTGCGGCCTTGATCTTCGCTTCCGTATCCCGGCCGCTCTCCGCCTTCGCATCCTGCGAGATGCGCGCAGCCTCGGCTCGCGCGGCATCCATCCGCTCGCGCCATTGAGCTTCAGTCTCGTCCGCTTTGGCCCGGGCCTTCTGCGCGGCTTCGAGGTCGCCCGCGATTCGCTGCTCGCGCGCCTCTACCGTCGCCTGGATCTTCGGCACCATCCCCCGCGCGATCACGAAGAAGATGAAGCCGAGCGCGATCGCCAGCCACAGGAACTGCGACAGATAGACTTCGGATAGCTGCGAAAGCTGGGGCATCTAGGTCCTCCGGGGCGAACCCCGCTCCTTCTTTGCCTTAGAAAGCGAAGAGGATGAGCATTGCAACGGCGAACGCCATCAGGCCGAGAAGCTCGGCGGCGGCGAAGCCGATGTAGAGGCGACCCTGCTGGCCGTCGGAGGCTGCCGGGTTGCGGATCGCGCTGTTGAGGAACGACCCGAAGACGTAGCCGACACCCGCTGCGGCGGCGCCGACACCAATGGCGGCAAGACCAGCGCCGATAAGCTTTGCGGAAGCGACATCCATGATTGAACTCCTTTGAAGAATTTGCGTGGGTTAGTGAAGGTTCACGGCCTCGCCGATGTAGAGCGAGGTGAGAATTGCGAAGACGTAAGCCTGGATCGCTGCGACCAGCAACTCGATCATGCTCACGAACATGATGAAGGCCATCGACAGGATCGTAATGCCGATTCCGCCGGCGCTATGCGCATTGAGCGCCTGAACGACGAAGTTGCCGAAGACGTCCAGAAGCACGTGACCGGCGAACATCGCGATGAAGGGTCGAAGCCCGAGACTGAAGGGGCGGACAAGGAAGCTGATCAACTCGATCGGGGCGATGACGATCTTGAATATGAAGGGCGCGTCCTTCGGCACGAACAGCGACAGGAAGTGGAGCCCGTGCTTCCAGAAGCCGACTCCAAGCACGATCGCAAAGGTGATCAGCGACATGATGCCGGTGAAGGTAAACTGCGCGGTGATCGTGAACGGGTGAGCGGGAGCGATGATTCCGAACGGCATATTGCCGATAAGGTTCGCGAACAGCAGGAAAACGAAGGCCGTGAACACCCAGGGCAGGAATTTCTTGCCTTCGGGTCCGATGCTGACGTTGACCATGTCGTCGACGAAGGAAATCAGGCCCTCGACCGCGACCTGCCAGCGACCGGGGATCAGCTCGCGCTTCATTCCGCCGAACATGAACAGCCAGATCGCCCCCAGGACGATCAACGTCCACAGCGCGCTGTTCGTGAAGACGAATGGATTGTTGTGCCCGAACGAACCGAAAATCGGCTCGATCACGAACTGGTGCATCGGGTCGATCTTGCCGCTCGCCGCCACTTTGAACCCTTATTCCCGTTCGCCCGGAGCCTTGCTCTGGGACTTGTTTGAAATCCGAATGACGTTCCAGACGCCGACCGCGAAACCGAGGAACAACATCACCAGCATCAGCCACGGCTTGGTCCCGAACCAGTGGTCCAGCAGCCAGCCGACGATGCCGCCGCCCAAGGGGGCGCCGACGAGCTGGCTGAGGATGAGCTGGCCGGCCTGATAGCTCGCATCGGGCTGGCGTTTCGCCGTCCTCTTCGCTTCCGCCTGCTGCATGCGGTCGAGCCGCTCATCGAGCGATTCTAGCCGCGCGTCTGGTGGAAGCTTCGGGACCTCGTCGGTGTCGTCCTCTGCCATGTCTCTCCCCTGTGCGTCGCCCCCGCCGAAAATCATTGGGGCCGGGCAAGGACGAGGAACATGGCGGAAAGCATCACCGCCAAGGCGCCGCCCCTTTATGAACCGGAGTTTGGATAGTCAACCGCGCCGAACGGCTGTAGGTCGACGACCATGAAATGGGTGGCTGTCTTCGGCCTGGCGGCAATGGTTGCAAGCGGGACCTCAGCGAAGCCGGTCAAGACTGAGCGCGTGAGCAACGCGCTCGAATTTTCCTACGAGTGGCCGGCCAAGGTTCAGTCGATCAAGGGCCTCCACCGCTATCTCCAGTCGGACCTCGAGAAGGCCTTTCGGCAGGCCAGCGCCGATGCGGCCGACGATCAGCAGGCTGCGCATTCGAACAACTACCCGTTCCGGCAGCACAGCTTTTCGATGTCCTGGGATTCGGAAGGCGAAAGCGCGCGCCTGATCTCACTCGAGGGCAATCTCGCATGGGACAGCAACGGAGCGCATCCAAACAGCAGCACGAAGGCGCTGCTTTGGGACAGTCAATCGGACCGCCAGTCGGCTGTCTCCGACCTGTTCTCCACCCCGGCCGCCTTCCAGGCGCCGACACGAGCCGCCTATTGCAAGGCGCTCAATGCTGAGCGGCTCCGGCGACGCGAAGGCGAGAAGCTCGAAGGAGTGTTTTCCCAGTGCCCGCCGTACAAGGAGCTCGCGATTCTACTGGTCGACCGCAACCACGACCGGCGCTTCGACCACATCTTGTTCGTCGCGCCGCCTTATGTCGCGGGACCCTATGTGGAGGGGGACTATGAGATCTCGCTTCCAGTGACTCAAAATCTCATCGCTGCGCTTAAGCCGGACTGCCGAAGCTCGTTCCAGCCTCAGCGGCAATAGTCGGGAAGCGGGATTGCCGTCGCACCCCGGCGACGCCAGGCGCCGTCGCTCAGCATATAGGCCTCGCCGACGGTGAGCTGCGACAGCAATTGGCAAGCCGTTGCCATCCCGACGAGCTCCGTCGTCACGTTCCGCCGGGCCGAAAGATCCGTATAGAGTTTGCGCCGCTCGATATTCACCGCCGATACTGCCCGCCTCAACTCCGGCCTGGCTGTTCCGACGACCCCCAGATAGCCGTCGTAGCGCTCACCCACCTGCCCGGCCTGGATCGCCTGGGCGATCGAGGGCGACTGCGCCGCACCCGGCGCTGCGAGGAGCGCAGACGCGGCAATCCACGCGGATCGGATGCTGGTCACGGATGGGTCGGCGCGGGCGGGAAGGCCCGCGGGTTCTGCTGGATCATCTGATTCACGTCGGACGCGAGGCGCACGACCACCTGCTGGCTGATGTTAACGTTGAGGTTGACGTCGATCGGCTTGTCGGGCGCTTTCACTGTAATGCAGCCGTTCAGCGACGCGGCGGCGGCAATGGAGAGCGCCAGCCTTGCGGTGCTTTTCATTGGAAATGTCACTTCTTTCCTCCGGGTGGTGGTGACTGTTTCGCGGGCGGCTGCTGCGCAGCCGGCGGTGTCGTTTGCTGCTCGTTCTTGTTGGTGCTGAGAACCTCGACCTTGAGCGCTGGAGAATCGATCGGGAACGGCATGACCGGGGCGATTTCCTCGGTCGGGTCCTTGAACGCCTTCGCCATCTCGATGAGGGCCCTGAACGGCCCATTGATGTTGACGTTGAGCCTGATCGGAAGCTTCGAGAAGACGTTGTGCACCAGCCCGGCGACGAGGCCATGCGTCTGACCTAGCGAAACGCCGTCGATCGTGAGCTTGGTCGCGAACTCGCCGGCGAGATCGCCGTTCAGCCGGACGATCATCGACTTGTAGCGAATGTCGCTGAACAGGTCGAAAGCGGTTCCTGGCGCAAGCCCGGACGGTTTGGTTCCGATGTACTTCAGCTCGCCACCCGGGGGCCGGGAATCGAGGCGGCCGCCGACGATCCTTCCGCCACTCTCGTCAAAGATCATCGGCAGCACGCCGTCGAACGTGCCGGTGATCTCGATTCCCGAGAAACCGAGGCTGTCGACGAATTGCTTGGCGTCGAAGCCCTGCAGCTCGAACGTCAGTCTCTTCGCGCTCGGTGCGCCGAAGTTCAGCACAGTCTCGTGAAGGATGAGCTTGCCGCCCATGAACGGCCATTCGCCGCGCTCGACTCGGACGAGGTTGTTGGGCAGCAGCTGGTAGGTGATCGTCCCGTTCACGACCGGAATACCTGGGTTGATCTCCCGGGCGGTCGCGATCTGGTGCGGGGCGGTCTCGAGCTCCAGCAGGTTGGTGAAATGCATGGTCGTCGCGAGGCCGGTAACCGGCCCGAAGGGCGCCGCGAGGTCCATGCCCTGAGTCGAGAAGTCACCGGTCGAGGTGACTTGGCCTCCCGAGTTCCAGTCGATCCGACCGTGACCGTTGATCGTTCCGTTGACCAGCGCCACCACGCCTTCGGTCAAGCGGGTCAACTGGTCGGGTTGGAAGTTCGGCCCGAAGGTGATCCCGGGCACATCGAGAAGCGCGTGCCCGGAGTCGGTGGAGAGCCGATGCTCGATGTCGACGTTCGTGATGATCGTGCCGCTGTCCGGCTGGCGAAGCGAACCAGTCGCACGCACGTAATCGCCGCCGATCGTCATGTGAACGTCGTTGCTCCGCAACGGGTAGAAGCGCGCGTCCGAGTTCCTGTCCGAGAGCATCAGCCCGCCATCCACACTGAGCGTGCTTCCGCGGTACCGCCACTTGCCTTCAGCATCGGTGATGAGGAGCGGCACGGTGCCGATCGTCGCCTTCGCTCCAGTGAAGTTGCCGGCCAGGTTCGAACCAGCGAAACTGCCGTTCAGCCGCGCCGCATCGAAGACGATCGGTGACTCCGGCTTGCCCAGCCGCATCGCCAGGCTGTTGAAGAAGAAATTCTTTCCGCCGAGCTGGCCGTTCGAGGCGGTGAGATGGAAAGGCGAGCTTCCGAGCCGGCCGTTGAGCATCGGCTGGTTCATTCGCGCGCTCGTAACGACTGCACCGCCCGCATTCTTGTAGACCATCGCCGGTCCGACCGGACACACCGGGAGACGCGTCGGCCCGAGCTGCAGCGTGCTCATCTGCAGATAGTTGAAGGTGACGACCGCACAGGCAGTGCCGACGGCAAAGGCGCCCCCCTTGCCG
Organism: Sphingomicrobium sp.; assembly: GCA_035639115.1. Classification (GTDB taxonomy): domain Bacteria; phylum Pseudomonadota; class Alphaproteobacteria; order Sphingomonadales; family Sphingomonadaceae; genus Sphingomicrobium. Next base: position 6,491 of record DASQYQ010000283.1, read on the forward strand.
ACTCGTCCCTGGATCGGGAGGCGAAGCGCTTTGACGATTCCGTTCGGGAACGGGCCGTCGAGGAGGGCGACGGTGCTGACCTCGGTGGAGCCGCCGGGGCCCGGCCCGAAGCGGACGGGCGCAAGCGCGAGCCGCTCGCCGTTCGCGCTATACGGCTCGAGGTTCGCGACCCCGCTCAGCGGCCCGCCGGGGCGCGGCTGCCGGAGGATCACTTGGCCCGCAGGGAGGCCGCCGCCGCCCATGTCGATCATGCCGTCGATGCGGAGGAGAGACTTCGGCCAGTAGAAGGTCACGCCGCTGCCGCCCGAGATGTGCGCGCGAGCGCCGTTCGGGCCCTTCACGTCGGCGCTTGTGATTCGGGCTGCGCCGCCGCCCGGGAAGTTGACGACGCGGATTTCGCCCGCGGCGTTGAAACGGCTCGCCGTTCGGCCAATGGCGCTTCCAATGCTTGTCGCAACTGGTCCGATCGGAGTTCCCGCGGCCGACGCGAGCGGGACGGTC
>DASQYQ010000284.1:0-4871 GCA_035639115.1 Sphingomicrobium sp.
AGGCCGAGGACGACGATGAGGACAACACCCTCTCGCTCGCCCAGATGGAAGAAACTCTGAAGCCCTCGGCGCTGGAAAAATTCGCCGAGATCACCTCGATCTACAAGAAGTTCTCCAAGGTCCAGGCACACCGCATGGACGCGCTCCAGTCGGGCCAGGACTTCGCTTCGGCCGAGGAGAAGAAGTACCAGAAGCTGCGCGAGCAGCTCACCGCCGAGGTCGAGAGCGTCCAGTTCCACGGCAGCAAGATCGAATATCTCGTCGAGGCCCTCTACGCCTACAACAAGCGCCTGATGGCGCTGGGCGGCCAGATGCTCCGCCTCGCCGAGCGGCACCGGGTCAACCGAAAGAGCTTCCTCGACGCCTACACCGGCCACGAGCTCGACGAGAACTGGCTCGGCGAAGTTGCGAAGATCGACAAGAAGTGGGCCGCCTTTGCCACCACCGAGGGTGACACGGTCGAGCGCATCCGCTCCGACATCGCGGACATCGCCCAGTCGACTGGCACTTCGCTCGGCGAGTTCCGCCGGATCGTCAACATGGTCCAGAAAGGCGAACGCGAGGCCCGAATCGCCAAGAAGGAAATGGTCGAGGCCAATCTCCGCCTCGTCATCTCCATCGCCAAGAAATACACGAACCGCGGCCTCCAGTTCCTCGACCTCATCCAGGAAGGGAACATCGGGCTGATGAAGGCGGTCGATAAGTTCGAATACCGCCGCGGCTACAAATTCTCGACCTACGCCACCTGGTGGATCCGGCAGGCGATCACGCGCTCGATCGCCGACCAGGCGCGCACCATCCGAATCCCGGTGCACATGATCGAGACGATCAACAAGCTGGTCCGCACCGGCCGCCAGTTCCTCCACGAGACCGGCCGCGAGGCGACTCCGGAGGAGCTCGCCGAGCGCCTCTCGATGCCGCTCGAGAAGGTGCGGAAGGTCCTCAAGATCGCCAAGGAGCCGATCAGCCTCGAAACTCCGATCGGCGACGAGGAAGACAGCCATCTCGGCGACTTCATCGAGGACAAGAACGCCGTCATCCCGGTCGACGCAGCGATCCAGTCGAACCTCAAGGAAACGGTCACTCGAGTCCTCGCGAGCCTAACCCCCCGCGAAGAGCGCGTGCTTCGGATGCGTTTCGGCATTGGCATGAACACCGACCACACGCTGGAGGAAGTTGGGCAGCAGTTCAGCGTGACTCGCGAGCGTATCCGGCAGATCGAGGCTAAGGCGCTTCGGAAGCTGAAGCATCCGTCGCGGTCGCGGAAGATGCGGTCGTTCCTCGACCAATAGGTCGACGGGGAAGCCTTGGTCAGGATTTCGGCTTCGCGGCAATAGTCGATGCTGTCGAGGTTGAGGCGACAGCCTTAACGGGTGCCTTTCAACGCGGGCACGATAAGCTCAGCCTCACCAGGAAGCGCAAGCCAGCTCTCCTCCTAGAAGCTCGCCTATTTGGTGCGCCTGCTCGGGCAGCATTGTCTCCAAAGCGTCACAATCCCTTTTTAGTCACGCGGCGGGGGCCGAATGAGCAAGAACGTCCTATTCCTCTGCACCGGGAACTCCGCGCGATCGATCCTTGCCGAGGCGATCCTCAACCGTGAAGGCGCGGGGCGCTTTCGCGCCTACTCCGCGGGCAGCCATCCGAAGGGCGCAGTGAATCCTGCCGCACTGAAGCTGCTCGGCGAGCTCGGCTATCCGACCGACGGTTACCGCTCGAAGAGCTGGGACGAATTCGCTGCAGCCGACGCTCCACAGCTCGATGCCGTCATCACCGTCTGCGACAATGCTGCGGGCGAGATCTGCCCGATCTGGCCCGGCAAGCCGGTCAAGGCCCATTGGAGCATTCCCGACCCTGCCGCAGTCGAAGGCGCAGGCCAGGAGAAGGCGTTTTGGCTAGCGTATCGCGACCTGCACGCTCGAATAGAGAATTTCCTGGCGAATGGCTGACGCGCCGCCTCTCGCCCGCCGAATCGCCGCCGAAGGCCTCGGCTCCTTCTTCCTCTTCGCCTGCGTAATCGGCTCGGGGATCATGGCGCAAAAGCTGTCGGGCGGGAACGATGCGGTCGCCCTGCTCGCCAACACGCTTGCGACCGGCGCGATCCTGTTTGTGCTGATCACCATTCTCGGGCCGATCTCGGGCGCGCACATGAATCCGGCGGTCAGCCTTGTCGCCGCATCCCGTCGCGAGCTCGCCTGGCTCGACACGGCCGCCTACATCGCCGCGCAATTCGCCTTCGGCATCCTCGGCGCATGGGCCGCGCACGTGATGTTCGGCCTATCGACGCTTCAATTCTCGGCGAAAGCACGCACGGGTCTCGGCCAGTGGACAGGCGAGTTCATCGCGACCTTCGGCCTGATCCTCACGATCCTCGGCACCGTCCGCTTCCGACGTGAGTGGGTTCCAGCTGCGGTCGCTCTATACATCACTGCCGCTTACTGGTTCACGTCGTCGACCAGCTTTGCCAACCCGGCGATTACCGTCGCTCGAAGCCTCACCAACACCTTCGCCGGCATTGCCCCGCACGACGTCCCTTTGTTTATCGTGGCTCAGCTGCTCGGCGCTGGTTGCGCGGCACTGCTGGCGCGGTGGCTGTTCGACGACGCTTAGAACCCTAGCTCGTCAGCCCTGCTTCCGCCTTGCGCTTCGCTTCCTCCACGCGGAGCCGCTCGCTTCGCTCGGCCTTGTCGGCGAGGGCCTGCCAGGCCGCTTCGGAGCGCCGGCAACGTTCGCGCACGTGGCTCAGCGTCGCTTCCTCTCCCTCGGCCCGGGCCTGTGCGGCTCGGGCGAGGAAGAAGTCGAGGTTGGAGTTGCGGATTATCGGCCCTGCCAAGGCTTATTCGGCTTCCGGCTCGTTCGCGCTGTCTTCGGCCTGCCCTGCCGCGTCGCTGGCGTCGCGGAGGTTCGTCGCCGCCATCTTGCCGCGGCGGTCCTGCTCGAGATCGTAGGAAACCCGCTGGTTCTCGTGCAGCCCACGCATGCCCGATCTCTCGACCGCGCTGATGTGGACGAAGGCGTCGTTCCCGCCGCCTTCCGGCGCGATGAACCCATAGCCCTTGTCCTGATTGAAGAATTTCACGGTACCTACCGGCATGTATTTCTCTTTCGTTTGCGGGACCGGTCGATTCCGGGCCGCTTCCTTGCTCGAGGCGACAAGAGAAGGACAAGGGGCCGCAAAGTGCCTGATGACCGTCAGTTTGCGACTAGAAGCGGGAGGGACATAGGCTTTAAGAAGCCCGATTGTAACCCTCCTGGATGATGGAGCGGATTTGGAGGTCAGCGTATCCCGCCGCAGTTTCGCGGTCGAAACGCTGGGCACCGGCGCCCCGGCAAGGCGTTTAGCGAGCAAATGCAGTTGTTTGATTGGGATTTCCATGGACTACGATCAGGTCGTAGCCGTCGGCTTGCTTACCAGGAATGACGTGCGGTTGTTGGGCCCGTCATTCGACCGTCTGTGGCCCGTTGAGGAAGCGCCGCATTTCAGCGACTTGCTCAAGGCGATAGACGAAGCCGACAGGCGGTTGAGGAACGAGCGGGCGCTCCATTAGAGCGCGCGCGATTGCTCACATTTATCGGGGCAATCGGGAAAGCCCCAGCAATGCACTTTGCGCTTGCGCTCCCACAGCTCCATCCGGCGGCCGTCCAGGCATAGCTCGGCGGCCATGGCGATCGCGCTTTCGTCGTCAGGCGCTTCGAACTCCTGCGGCAAGTGAAGCACGCCGCCTTCGTCGAGCGCGTACAGACGATATTCCTGCATGTACCCACCCCGGATTTATCGTGCTGATATAACGGGATTATCCTGAACTCTGGATTATCCGCTCGCCGCCCTCGCCTTAGGTACATCCCACTATCGCCGCGCATCATTCTGCCACTTAACTTGCTCCCGTCGGCCGAACGAGGAGGCAATCATGCATAGATTTCTGAAGAGCCCGGACGACGTGCTGGCGGTGAAGATCAGCGGCACGATCGACGGCAAGGACCTCGACGCGATCATGGACCGCACCGATGAGATTATGGCGAAGCACGACAAGATCCATTTCTTCGTCGAAACCCATGACATCGCAGGGATGGAGCTTTCCGCGCTTCCTCACCATTTTGGCAGGGCGTTCCCGATGTTCGGCAAGCTCGATCGCTTCGGACGGGTCGCGGTCGTCTCCGACCAACCGTGGCTGCGCGTTGGCACTCGCATCGAAAGCGCGATGCTGCCGAACGTCAGCTACCGCGTCTACAAGCCCGAAGAGCGCGACGAGGCATTCGGCTTCGCGGTGGCGAAGGAGGCCGCGATCGCCTGAGGGCCGCTAGCTCCCCCAAGTTGACACAGCTGTCAGGAAGGAGCAGGCGCGCTGCGGGGTGAGGCCTTCGGGCCGCGCCAGCGATGACCCCCGGTGAGCGTCCAACTCACGAACTTGGGGGGTATGATGAAACTGCTGATCCAACTTGCGGCCGCCGCCGCGGTCGGCGCGCTTGCGTCCGGCACAATCGTCTATGGTCAGGCCGGGTCTCCCGAGCCGCCAAAGGCCAGGATCGCGCTCTACCGCGCCGCTCCCGGCCAGCAGGTCGCGCTGCTTCACTGGATGATTGCCCAGAACCGCGCCGCCGCCGCGGCCGGTGTCCCGACGGGCAAGATCTACGCCCATACTGACGGCGACAGCTGGGATTATCTGGCGATCGATCCGGTGACCACTCCCGCGCAGGATGCGGCGGTCGATTTGGCGGCCAAGAAAATGGGGCTCCCCGCCGGCGCGGCTGCGTCGCTCGAGTTCCGCAAATATATTGCGATGCACACGGACACCTTCGCGATCGGCCCGGTCACTCCGGAACAATATCTGGCGCTTGCCGGACAGCAGTGAACGGGAGCGCCCGGCCCCCGGGCC
>DASQYQ010000285.1:0-6847 GCA_035639115.1 Sphingomicrobium sp.
TCGGCTACCGTACGTTCCTGCCAAGCAATGCGTTGATCAGGCGCTGCCAGGACAAGTACGAGTTGACGCGCTTTCTTCGCCGGCGGCGCATCTCGGCGCCGCGCACTTACGCAATTTCAGATGCGGACTCGGTCGAAAAGATCTTCAGCCGATTCGAGTCTGGCGTAAAGCTTTGGTGCCGCATCCGTTCCGGCTCCGGTTCATACGGCGCCGTGCCAGTAAGGACAGCTCAGCAAGTGCGCGGCTGGATGCACTTCTGGGAGAGCATGCGATCCGTTCCGTCGCATTCGTTCACGCTTTCGGAATATCTGCCGGGACGCGATTACTGCGTGCAGTGTTTGTGGAAAAACGGCCGACTCATCCTTGCGAAGATGGCAGAGCGGATTACTTACCTCGAGTCCGGCAGTCCGAGCGGCGTCTCTTCCATGCCAGCGCTTGCCAAGACCGCGCTCGACACAGGCGTAATCGACGTCTGCGCTAGAGCCATCCGTGCGCTCGATCCGCGGGCGAACGGCGTATTTTTCGTCGACCTGAAGGAGAACGAGAGCGGCGAACCGTGCATCACGGAAATCAACGCGGGGCGTTTCGCAACCATGACCAACATCCATGACCTCGTGGGCAAGCACAATATGGCGGTTACATACGTGAGGCTTGCGCTCGGCGAGCAAAGCGAGCTGGATGAAAGTGTGGACTATGCGGACGGCTATTACCTCGTGCGTTCGGTCGACACACTGCCGGCGATCGTTCACGAGGACGATCTTTTCAGAGGTATCCACAATGCGTGAGACGCCGGTCGTACTGCTTGCCGTACTAGCGATTTCCGGATGTGACGTATTGCAGATCAATGGCGTCGAACCCGGCGAGGAGGTCATCGTTATGATGGATGCCCGCACGGCGGCCGGATGCGAAGACGGTGGGCCCGCTGACCTGAAGGAACTCGTCTTCACCTCCACAGGCAGGACGGTGTTCAAGCGAAACATCCTCGCGCCCGGTAGCTGCAATTCCGAGATCGCCGTGTTCTCGAAAGATCATGCCATGGCGCTGCAACCGGGGACCTGGAGCGACGGCCGCGGTGACAAGCAAACCGTGACTCTCCAGCCGCGAGTCGACGTCGATGTGAATGTGTGGGTGATCGACGATGCCGGCTACGCCCGAGCGGATGCGGAAACAAAGCGAGCACACGACCTGTACATCGAAAACCGGGTCGGCGTTACGTTGAGACCAACGATTCGCCGGCTTTCGCAATCCACCACGCCAAACGCGCTTTCCGTCGTCAACGCGGCCACAAACGCTTTGGGCACCGAATGCTACGTGACGCAACTGCGCACGACCGATCTCTATACGACCAATTCGGTGAACGTCTATTACGTCAACAAGAACTTTACGGGCCGCAACTGTGCGATCCAGCAAGTGCCCAACGTATGTACGTCGAATACGACGCAGTGGCCGGCAGCGGACGCCAACGTTATCGTCATCGGAACCCAAGGATCGTCCACGACGCTGGCACACGAGATCGGGCACGCTTTCGGCCTGCGCCCAGCAATTTGCGGCGGCCATACAGACCAGCTGCAGGGATTCGGTCCCGAAAATATCATGCACGCGGGAGGTGGCGACGAGCGCACCAAGTTCACGCTTGGTCAGGTATTCCGCATGAACACACACGATGACGGCTGGGGCGGCACCGTGCTTATTACGGATGGCGATTCAGCCCGCCCGCGCCGTCCGTGTCCGCCGAACTATACGGACGCGCGTTGCCCGTCGCTGAGCACGGACCCCTAGGTCAAGGAGCGATCGTCGGCTCGGCGCGGCCCTCTAGAAGTACCGGCCGCATCGCTAGGCTCGCGTAGAGGCGACCAGCGACCGTCGCGCACTCTCGAGCCAAATTGGCATTATCCGACCGGTCGTGTAGTACGGCGCGGAGACCTTCGCAATACGCGATAACCGGCTTGGCGTCGCAGCAGCGCGCGACGGAAAGCGCACGCTCGAGTTCGGCGATCCCGTCTCGAGGCTGTTCCATCGCCTGGGCCAGAAGAAGGCGCGCCCATGGCTCATCCCGCCTATTTTCCTCCTGCAGGGCTTGGTCTAGGGCTCGCTTGCCGTGCACTAGCGCTTCTGCGTTGCGCCCTGCGAGCAGCAGAGTCCGAGCATAGTGTTCGCGCAGGAGCGGCTGGTCGACCACGAGGCGGATCTTGTCTGCTCCTTCGAGAGCCTGGCGCGTCAACTCGGTGCCCTGCGCCAGCCGGCCAGAATATGCATAGGCAATGCCGAGTGCCGAAAGTGCCCGCAGGCGCCAGAGCGGCAGCGTATGGCGGTCGCTCAATGCTAGGCCGCGTTCGAGCGCCGTGATCGCGCCGTCCAATTCGCCCTTTCTACGCAGTGCGTGGCCCAAAGCGAACCAGCCAACGACTTCGCTCAGCGGGTGGCGCGCCTGTTCGGCGATCTCGACGGCCCGCTTCGCGTGGTCGACGGCATCACCGAAATTTCCGAGTTCCGTAAGAACAACTGTGAGCCAGGCCCGGTTTCCCACCGGAGGAAGCACGCTCAGGTCGAATCGATCACGGTCGCGGTAGTCCGCAGTCGCAATAATGCTCTGCGCGATGAGCTCCGCTCCGCGACGGTGATCACCGAGAACGTGGTAGCACTGCCCGACGCGCTGTAGAAGCTCGGGCTCTAGACGCCGGTCGCCGGACTGCCGTGCTAGACCCAGTCCGTTCTCGCCCCATTGCAGCGCGCGCCGCTGTTCTGCTGCGAGGAAGTGGTCGTTACAGCGAAACGAGGCCAGGCGGGCGCCGCGTGTCGGATCACCTAGCTCTGCAATCAGAGGCTCCACCTTCTCAAGGCAATCGCGAATCCTGCCGAGCTCAGAAAGCGGCATAAGCGCGTTGCGCAGTTCGAAGCGCAGGTCGACGGCTTGCTCTAGCTTGGCGCGATTGGGCGGCAGGTTCTCGAGCGCCTTCAACGCGCTGTCGAAGTAGGCTGCGGCTTCTGCATTCGCGTACAGCCCGAACGCCTTCTCTCCGGCGCGCTGCAGGTACTCGACCGCGACGCTCCAAAGCTGGCCTTGCTCCGCGTGCTCTGCCAGGCGCTCGACGGATTCGTCCAACCGTCCGTCCGAGAGATTCAGGATCGCCTCTGCGACCTGCGCGTGAAGCATCCTGCGGCGCTCGCGCACGAGGCTCGCATATGCCACCTCGCGCGTCATGGCGTGCTTGAACGTATATTCCGTCTCTGGAAACAAGCTCTTTTCGTAGAGGAACTCGGCGGCCTTGAGCTCCCGCATGCCGCGCTCAAGCTCGGGTTGCGGAATGCGCAGCACCGCAGCAAGGAGGGCTTGCGGCACGTCGTTGCCGATCACGGCCGCACACTGGACGAGTTCCTTCAGGTGGGGCTGGAGGCGGTCGATGCGCGCCGCGAGGATGGCCTGCACCGATCTCGGGACGAACGCTGAAGGCAACGGCGCGATCAATCGCCACTGACCGGCCCCTCCGGCGAGCGCGCCGCTTTCGATTAGGCTCCGCACGCACTCCTCCAGGAACAGCGGGTTGCCCTCGGTCACTCGGATCAGCGTCTGCTTGATCGGCGCGAGGTCGGCGCTCGAGCCAAGCAGCGAATCGAGCAGGTCGTCCGCATTTGAAGCGACGAGCCGCTCAATGCGCGCTTCCGAATACCACGGCTTGCCGGTCCAGCGACTCTTGTATTCCGGGCGGAAATTCACGAGGAGTAGAATCTTGGCGGCTGCCACATTTTCGACCAGCGTGTCGAGAAAGGCCTGCGTCTCCGCGTCGATCCAATGGAGGTCCTCGAACAGCAAGCACAGCGGCTGCCGCTCCGATTCGCGCAAGAGCAGTTCACGAAGGGCGGAGAAGAGTTCACGCTGCCGTTCGGCTGGCGCCAGCTTCTTCCACGTATCGTCGTTGTGTCCGCAACCCAACACACCGAGAAAAAGCGGCATATGGGCAAGCAGCGTCTCGTCGCCGAGGGCCAGCAGCTTGCCGGATATCCGCTCGCGCACGCGCCGCTCGTCGTCACGGCTGGGGATTTCGAAGTAGCGCACGAGCAGGTCGACTAGGGGAAGATAAGACGTCGCTTTGCCGTAAGACACCGATCCGGCGTCCAGCACATGCCAGCCCTGCATCTCGGCAGAGCGCGTGAACTCCCAGAACACGCGCGACTTACCGATGCCCGCTTCGCCGACCAGCGCAACGATTTGCCCCTTCCCGGCTTTCGCCCGCTCCGCAGCGTTCGCGAGCATGCCCATCTCGGCGTCGCGCCCGACGAACTTCGACAGACCGCGGGCGGCGCGCGCGTAGATGCGCATGCGCGTGTTAACCCCGGTTAGCTCGCATATCTCGATCGGTTCCTCGATGCCGCGGAGCGTCACGTGCTCGAAAGGGCCGACGCGGATGAAGCCCTTCGCCAAGGCGAACGTGTCCCGCGTAAGGACGATCGTGCCTGGCGCCGCAAGGCTCTGGACGCGCGATGCAATGTGCGTGGTCAACCCTACGGCGCGGTAGTCGACCGAAATATCGCCTTCCTGGTAGCGCACTTTTACCACTACGAGCCCAGAATTTAGGCCGACGCGCATTTGCAAAAGCGCGCCGTATTTCCGCCGCACTTCGGCGGCGAAGGCGCGCATCGCTTCCTGCATGTCGAGCGCGGCATAGCAGGCGCGCACGGCGTGGTCTTCATGGGCGATAGGCGCACCGAAAATTCCCATCACTCCATCGCCCGCGCTCTGCGTAATCGTCCCCTCGTAGCGATGCACCGCCTCCGTCATGCGGTCGAGCGCCGGCTCAAGGATGCGGTTCGCCTCTTCGGCGTCGAGGTCCCGAATCAGCAGCGTCGAATTCGCTATGTCGGCGAAGAGCAGCGTCACAATCTTGCGCTCCCCGTCGGCCGAAAGGGTCGTGCCGAGGATCTGCTCTGCGAGGTGGCGTGGCGTGCGGATGCGAGCTATGGGGCTCGATACGCCGGCCAGATACGCGCCGCAATCGCCACAAAACTTCTGCTCCGCACGGGCCACGCTACCGCAGCTGGGGCACCGGTTGTTCAAAGCACAGCCGCAGGATTCACAGAAGAGCGCGCGCTCGTCATTCTGAAAGCCGCATTTTGCGCATGCGTTACGCATGAAAGCGCATTGAACCCCTCATCAAATTCTAGCGTAATGAGGGCCGAGTCCAGCGCGCGAGCTTGATGATGCCGACGACAGCGCCTAACCGGAATTTCGAACCGTGGCGGACCAGTAACTCCAGTTGGTAGTAGAGATAAAGGCTATAGCTCTATCGACGTGACATAGCGCTTTTCTTCCACACCTCCCAAGGCCGCTCGATCGTGCCGCGGTTGGAGACGGTGGATCGGCGGCCCTCCTCGTCCGAGAGGAACTCGATCGGGCCTTCGAGCTGGGTCGCCTGAAGCTGCAGCCGGGCGTTCATCTCGGTGTAGATGGCGCGGAAGACGGCCTCGGGGATGCTATCGCCGATGACGGTCATGCCGTGGCCGCGCATGAGGACGCAGTTGCAGCTGCCGAGGGCGCCGGCGAGCGCCTTGCCTAGCGGTCGGTCGCGCACGAGGACGTCGTTGTCCTCCCGCACCTTGCGGATGTCCCATACCGGGGCGCCGCTCCAGAGGAAGGAGCCCATGTGGTACACGGGTCGCAGGCGCGTGCGCGTGATGCCGAAGGGAATGACCGAGGGCGAATGGCTGTGCACGACGGCCATGACGTCCGGCCGCGCACGGTAGATCTCGCCGTGGAGGTAGCGCTCGATGAAGCCCTTGCGCTTATCGCCGGGCAGCGCCTCGCTGTCCGCGTCGAGCTCCATCAGATCGGCCGCGGTGACGAGCGCCGGGGCGCGCGAGCGCGACATGAGGAAGCGCTCCGGGCGCTTGTCGCTGCGCGCGCTCACGTGCCCGTAGGCGTCGAGCACCTCGTGGGCGGCGAGGATGCGGTTGGCGGCGACGAGGTCGTCGACCAGGGCCTTGCTTGCCAAGAGCTTCTTCATCGCGAGCGGATCTCCTTGATGACGGGGGATGAGAGATAGAGCAGCGTAATGGCGAGCAACGCCGTCGAGGCGAGGGCGACGGAAGCGCCGCGAGCACCGAGCAGATCGGCGAGCGGGCCGGCGAGGAACGATCCAGTGGAGATCATCGCCGGGTAGAGGAGCATGAGGCTCGCGATGCGGCCGCGCATCGCCTCCGGCGCCGAGAGCTGCAGCACGGCCATGTTGCTCGCGGTGAGGGCCATTTCGGCGATGCCGCCGACGAAGGCGCAAGCCGCCGCAACGGCGAGTGTCGGGCTCGCCGCCACGCCAAGGATGGCAGCCGCCATCAGGGCGATCCAACCCGCCTGCAGAAGACCCTGGCGTTCGGCGCGCGCGAGCGCATTCGCGATGAGACCGCCCATCGTGCCGCCGAGGCCGACGCTGGTGAGCAGCACGCCGAGGCCTTCCGGACCCGCCGCAAAGACGTCCTTTGCGTAAATCGGAAATAGGGTGACCCAGACCGGCACGAGAAGGAGGTACGGCAGCGCGCCGAGCGCGAGCAGCATGCGCATCACTCGGTCGCGCACCGAGAAGCGAAAACCTTCCGCCATGTCGGCGAGCGCCGAAGTACGCACCGCGGCCTTGCGCGGCGGCGGAATCGCGACGGTGAGGGCGACCAGCGCCGAAGCGCCGTAGAGCAGCGCCAGGATAAAGAACGTTCCGGCGGCGCTCGCCCAGGCGATGAGGTAGCCGGCGAGCGCCGGACCGGCGACCCGCATGAGCGAGAAGCCGATGGTGTTCAGCGCCATGGCCTTCGCGGCGATCTCGCGCGGCACCAGCTCGAAGGCGCTGGTGAAGCGCGCCGGACG
>DASQYQ010000286.1:0-6675 GCA_035639115.1 Sphingomicrobium sp.
ATGCCGATCGTTCGCCGCTCGCCTTCGCGGCCGAGGATCACCGCATCGAAGCGGCTCCCGCCCGGCACCGGAGTGACGTTGTCGGCGCGAACGTCGGCCAGCGCCGAGAAGCCGTAGGTGACGATTCGGCGGTCCCTGATCCTGCCGATGATATTCTGAACCTCGGGATGATCGACGCACAGGACCGCGAGGCCGTAAAAGGGCACATTCTCGACGAACTCGACGAACGCGTCCTTCACCGCTTCGAAGCTGCCGTAATGCTCCAGATGTTCGGGATCGATATTGGTGACGACCGCGATGGTGCCGTCGAGGCGAAGGAAGCTGCCGTCGCTTTCATCGGCCTCGATCACCCACCATTCGCTCTTGCCGAGGCGGGCGTTTGAGCCGTAGCGGTTGATGATCCCGCCGTTGATGACGGTCGGATCCATGCCGCCGCTGTCGAGCAGAGCGGCGACCATCGATGTGGTGGTCGTCTTCCCGTGCGTGCCGGCGACCGCGACCGTCTTCTGCATCCGCATCAGCTCGGCGAGCATCTCGGCGCGGCGGACACGCGGGAGGCGGCGCTCGGCCGCGGCCTGGATCTCCGGATTGCTTTCCTTGATCGCGGTCGAGCACACGACGACCGCGGCATCGCCGAGATTGTCGGCGCTGTGGCCGATGCTGACTGGAATTCCCTCCCTGCGCAGTTTCTCCACGACGTAGGAGTCCGACTGGTCGGAGCCCTGCACCTTGTAGCCAAGCTGGTGCATCACTTCGGCAATCCCGGACATGCCGATGCCGCCGATCCCGACGAAGTGGATCGTGCCGATATCGGTGCCCAAAGCCTTCATCATGCCGGGACGCCCCCGGCGGGAGCGAGCGCCGGCTGCCGCGGAGTGAGCGCCGGACCCACCGCTAGCGGGGCAACTCCATTGGCGACGCGCTCGACCAGGTCGGCGAGGTCGCGCGCCGCGTGCGGACGGCCAACGGAAAGGGCCCGCGCCGCCGCATTGGCGAGTGCCACGGGGTCCATCGCGAGCGCTTCGATCTGCCGAGCGAGAACCTCCGGAGTGAAGCCCGATTCCTGGATCGCGCGAGCTCCGCCGGCCCAGACCATCTCGCGAGCATTGGCGGTTTGGTGGTCATCGGTCGCGGCTGCGAACGGGATCAGGATCGCTGGACGCCCCGCGGCGGTCAGCTCGGCGATGGTCGAGGCTCCAGCGCGTCCGATCACGAGATGCGCATCGGCCAGCTTCTCCGGCATGTCCTCGATATAGGTCATTAGCTCGGCAGGAATGCCGAGCTCGGAATATTGCGCTCGGACGCGCTCGATGTCCTCGGGACGGCACTGGTGGACGACCTGAAGCCGACGGCGAAGCGACGGGTCGAGCATTCCGAGGCCGGCAGGAACGACATTGCTTAGGATGGTCGCGCCCTGGCTTCCGCCGGTGACTAAGATCTTGAACGGTGCGATCTCGTCGAAGGGAGGAAACGGCAGTTCGCCGAGCCGGGCAATCTCGGCTCTGACCGGGTTGCCGACCAGCACCAGCTTGTCAGCGAACTTGGGTTTCACCCGGTCGAGATCCGCGAACGCCGTCGCAATGGCCTCGGCGTCTCCTGCAAGCATCCGGTTGACTCGACCGAGCACTGCATTCTGCTCGTGGAGCACGGTCGGGATTTTCATCGAACTTGCCGCTAGCAGCGACGGGAAAGCGGGATAGCCTCCGAACCCGACGACTGCGTCGGGCCGATGGTCGCGATAAAGGCGCTTCGCTTCGCGCCGCCCCTTCACCACCGAGGCGAACGCCTTAAGCATCCCGACAGGCCCACCGCCAAGGCGGCCCGCAGGAAGGATGTGCACCGGCACGTTGCGGAACAGCCCCGGGAAGCGCGAGCCGCGATCGTCGGTGATTAGGAGCACGCCGTGGCCGCGTTCCTTCAGCTCCGCTGCGAGCGCATGTGCTGGGACCATGTGGCCGCCGGTCCCTCCAGCCGCCAGGACGAAATTCATGCCGCCAGGCTCTCCCCGCTCCATTTCACGACGTACGGTGACCGCGTCAGATAGGGGTTCCTGCGCGTGAAGGCGAGCAGCAAGCCCATCCCGACCGACAAGGCCAGCATCGACGATCCGCCATAGCTGATGAACGGCAGAGTCATGCCTTTCGATGGAGCGAGCTGGACGTTGACCATCATGTTGATCAGGGCCTGGAACCCGAACTCGATCGCGAGGCCGGCTGCGGCGAGGATCGCGAACGACGATTCCTCATCGAGAAGCTTGATCAGAACGCGCGCGACGATCCCGAGATAGAGCGCTGCGATTGCGAGGCAGGCGATGAGGCCGAATTCCTCGCCGACGACCGAGAAGATGTAATCGGTATGAGGCTCGGGAAGGCCGAACTTGCGGGTGCCCCCACCCGGACCCATGCCGAACAGGCCGCCGGCAGTCAGCGTACGCATTGCATTCTCGACCTGGAAATTGTCGCCGGTACCGAACAGGAACTCGTCGATGCGCTGGGTAGCGACGTCGTAGAAGAAGTAAGCGAGGATCACGCCGATGACGCCGGCCACGGCGAGCCCGGCAAGGATTCGAAGGTTCAGGCCTGCAAGGGCGAGCATCGCTATCCAGACCGAGCAGAAGATGATCGTGCTTCCGAAGTCGGGCTGCTTCATCAGCAGATAGGCGATTGCGCCGACCACCACGGCGGAGATCGGATAAACGGGCAAGGATTTGTCGGAATCCTTGAGGCTCAGGAGCCATGCCATCGACACGACGAAGAATGGCTTGAGGAACTCCGAGGGCTGAAGCTGGCCGACGCCGATGTTGATCCAGCGCCTGGCCCCGTTCACTTCGGGTCCGATGATCGGGACGAACACCAGCAGCACGAAGAAGAATGCGGCGCCGAACAGGCTCAGCCGGCGCGCCCTGTCGCGCGGCATCATCGAGATTCCGATCATCACGGGAATGCCAACCGCGATCCAGGCGAGCTGGCGCCAGAAATAATAGAGCTCGTTGAAGCGGACGTTGCCGCCCGAATAGCGCTGAGCAGCCGCCGGAGATGCAGCGGCGACCGCAATCAGGCCGATTCCGATGAGGACGCTGATGAGGAGCAGGAGGACCTTGTCGATCTCCCAGAACCAGCGGCCGATCGCGCTCGTGTCGGAGCGGCCGTAATGGTTGGGATCGAGGACGGCGGCCTTTTCCTTGATCTTGCCCGAGATGCTTCCGATCATAGTCCCTCCACCAGTCGCCGGAACTGGTCCCCCCGGTCCTCGAAATCCTTGAACTGGTCGAAACTCGCGCAGGCCGGGGACAGGAGCACAGTATCACCGGCTTCCGCGTCCGCAGCGGCCTGACGCACCGCCTCGTCCAGTTTTCCACAGTTTTTCACAGACATCTGCGGCGACAAGAGCCGCGCGAACAATTCGCCAGCATCGCCGATCGTATAGGCCGAGCGGACATGCCCGAACTGCGAGGCGCATTCGTCGAGATTGTCGGCCTTGGCGAGCCCGCCGCAGATCCAACGGATGCGATCGAACGCGGCGAGCGCGGGTCCTGTCGCGGTCGGGTTGGTCGCCTTGCTGTCGTTGACGAACAGCACCCCATCCTTCTCGCGGACGCGCTCCATTCGGTGCGGGAGGCCGGGATAGGTGGCGAGGCCCTCGCTGACTTGCTGTTCCGTAAGCCCCAATGCTTCGCAAGCGAGGCTGGCGGCCTTGGCGTTCTGCGCGTTGTGGGGGCCCTGCAAGGCAGGCCAGTTTTCCTGGCCGTCGAGCGGGTAGGTGCAGTCGATCGAGAGCAAGTGCCGCCCCAAACTTTTCGAATTCTCGAAGCGGACCTCAACGAAATCGTCGACGATTCCGACGTGCGTTGGTGATTGCATCTCGAACAAGCGAACCTTTGACTCGGCATAAGCCTCGAAGCTCTCGTACCGGTCGAGATGGTCGGGCGTGATGTTGAGCAGGACTGCGACATCGCAGTCGAGGCTTTGCGTCAGGTCGATCTGGTAGCTCGACAGCTCGAGTACGTAGACCCCGCCTTCAGGAAGCGGGTCCTGGGCAAGGATCGGAAGGCCGATGTTGCCGCCCATCGTCGCCGGCCATCCGGCAAGCTTGAGGATGTGATGGACGAGCGCGGTCGTCGTCGACTTTCCGTTGGTGCCGGTGATCCCGACGACCTTGTGCGGCGGAAGCTCGGGCCGGGCACGGGCGAAAAGCTCGATGTCGCCGATGACCTCGACGCCGGCGTCCCGCGCCCGCTGGGCGATCGGATGGCGGTTGAGGGGGAGCCCCGGGGTAACGACGATGCTGTCGAACTGGACGAGGTCGACCTCGTCGAGGTTGGCGATCGCCGTCCCTGCCGGAGCGCGCAGTCGCGCATCCGCGTTGGCGTCCCACGCCGCCACATCGGCGCCGCTCCCGAGCAGCGCAGTCACCGTGGCGATGCCCGACCGCGCCAAACCATAGACTGCGTATCTCTTGCCCGCGAAGGCCTTGGCCGTGATCACCGCAGCTTCAGGGTTGCGAGGCCCGCGAGCGCGAGCACGAAGCTGATGATCCAGAAGCGAATTACCACGGTGGGCTCCGACCAGCCGAGATGCTCGAAATGGTGGTGTATCGGCGCCATCAGGAACACCCGCTTTCCGGTGCGCTTGTAGACCGCGACCTGGATGATGACGCTGAGCGCCTCGACCACAAAGATTCCGCCGACGATCGCGAGAGCAAACTCGTGGTGCGTAGCGACTGACACCGCGCCCAGCGCACCACCGAGCGCGAGACTTCCCGTGTCACCCATGAAAACAGCCGCAGGCGGGGCGTTGAACCAAAGGAAGGCTAGGCAGGCGCCGACGATTGCGAGCAGCAGGACGGTAAGATCACCTGCCCCCGGCACGTGCGGGATCCCGAGATAATCGGCGAACTTAACATTGCCGACCAGGTAGCTGATGACGAGGAACGCGATGCTCGCGATGACCACCGGCATCGTCGCGAGACCATCGAGGCCGTCGGTGAGGTTCACAGCATTGCCGAACGCCACGATCACGAACGCGCCGAAAACAACGTAGAACCAGCCAAGATCGACCACCGTTTCCTTGACGAACGGCAGATGGAGGCCCGTGCCGCTCATCCGGACCATCAGCCAAGTGGCGACGGCGGCGATGATGAATTCGAGCGCAAGCCGCACCTTACCCGGCAGTCCTGCATGATGGGCCTTCTTCACCTTGTCATAGTCGTCGAGCCAGCCAATGACGCCGAAGCCCACAGTGACCAGCAGGCAAGCCCAGACGTAAGGATTGAAGAGGTTCATCCACAGCAGAACCGAGATCGACAGGGAGATGAGGATTAGCAGCCCGCCCATAGTCGGCGTGCCCCGCTTCGAGAGATGGCTGCGCGGTCCGTCCTCGCGGATCGGCTGGCCCTTCCCCTGGGTCGCGCGCAGCCAGCTGATGAACTTTGGACCGAGCAGTAGACCGATGAACAATGCGGTTCCGGCAGCGGCGCCGGCGCGGAAGCTGATGTAGCGGATGAGGTTGAGGATTCCCGGGAAGCCGAGCTGCTCGGCGATCACGTAGAGCATGGCATCCCCTTCACCATCCGCTCCACCAGCTTTGCAAGCCCGATCGAGTTGGAAGCTTTCACGAGCACAACGTCGCCGGGCCGCACGATCTCCATCAGCGATTGCGTCGCCTCGTCGACGCTCGACACCAGGTCGAACGAGATGGTCCCAACCACCTCTTCCGCAAGCGGCCGCATCTCATCGCCGATCAGGATCAGGCGATCGACGTGCGCGGCACGCACCGCGGGCGCAAGCGCCGCGTGCAGCTCAAGAGTGTGCTCGCCAAGCTCGCGCATCGGACCGAGAACGGCAATTCGGCGGTTCACGTCTTTCTCCGCGCCGAGGCTCTTGAGAGTCGCCGCCATCGATGCCGGATTGGCGTTGTAGCTCTCATCGATCAGCAGGATCTCGCCGCCGTCGACTTCGAGCGTGTGACGCTCGCCGCGGCCCTTGAGACCCCCGAGATCGGCGAGCGCAAGCGCTGCGACCGCGACGTCTTCGCCGACGGCTTCCACCGCCGCGAGGACCGCGAGTGCGTTGGAAACCCAATGCTCGCCCCGCTGCGATATGGTGAAGGTGATCTCGCGCTCGAGCAGGCCGGCGCTGATCAGGCTTCCGCCAGTCTCGGCGCTGACGGCGTGGATCGCGTGGACGTCGGCGTCGCCCGAGCCGAAGGTGATGATCCGGTCGGCATGGCGACGCGCGGCCTTCACGAGCCGATCGCGGTGGGGCGTGTCGTTCGGAATGATCGCCACTCCGTCGCGCTCCAGTCCCTCGAAGACCTCCGCCTTGGCATCCGCGATCGCTTCTTCCGATCCGAGGTTCTCAATATGCGCCGGGGCGATCGCGGTGATGAGCGAAACATGCGGCCGGACCTGAGCGGTCAGCGCTCGGATCTCGCCGGCATGGTTCATCCCCATCTCCAGGACCCCGACGCGGCTTTCGTCTGGCAGCCGCAGGATCGAGAGCGGCACGCCCACATGATTATTGAAGTTGCCGACTGTCTTCCCGACCGCGAACTCGCTCGATAACAGGTGCGCGATGGCATCCTTGGTGGTGGTTTTCCCCGCGCTTCCCGTGATGCCGACGACGCGCCCGCCCCAGCCGTCGCGCGCCCAGGAGGCGAGGCGCTGCAAGGCGACCAG
>DASQYQ010000287.1:0-2529 GCA_035639115.1 Sphingomicrobium sp.
ATTCTTCGTCGTCGAGAAGCGAAAGATCGGCCTTGTCCGAGAGGTCGACGCCTGCTTCAGCCGCCTTGCGCTTCAGCGAGCTGATCCGCGCATGGGCATACTGGACGTAGAAGACCGGATTGTCCTTCGACGCCTCGACCACCTTGGAAAAATCGAAGTCGAGCGGCGTGTCGGCGCGCTTCGTCAGCATCATGAAGCGGACGACGTCCCTTCCGACCTCGTTCACCACGTCGGCCAGAGTGATGAAGTCGCCGGCGCGCTTCGACATCTTCACCGGCTCGCCGGCGCGGAAGAGGCGCACCATCTGAACCAGCTTGACGTCGAGATCGACGCGGCCGTCGGTGAGCGCCTTCACCGCCGACTGCACCCGCTTGACGGTGCCGGCGTGGTCCGCGCCCCAGATATTGACCAGATGGTCGGCACTCTGGGCCTTTTCCCAATGATAGGCTGCGTCGGCGCCGAAATAAGTCCAGCTTCCGTCCGACTTCTTCATCGGCCGGTCCTGATCGTCGCCGAATTGGCTCGACCGGAACAGCGTCAGCTGGACAGGTTCCCATTCGTCGTGCGGGTCGAGGCTCTTGGGACGCTCGAGAACGCCTTCGTAGACGAGCCCCTTCTCGCGAAGCACCTCCATCGCCTGGTCGACCGCGCCCGACCGCTGAATTTCCGCCTCCGACGCGAATTTATCGTGATGGATGCCCAAGAGTCCAAGGTCGTAGCGGATGAGGTCGAGCATCGCCTTGATCGCGCACTTGCGGAAAATCGGAAGCCATTGCTCTTCCGGCGCCTCGACTAGCTCGTAGCCATAGTCTGCAGCCATGACGACCGCGACCGGCTTCAGATAATCGCCCGGGTACAGGCCTTCGGGAATCTCGCCGATGTCCTCGCCGAGCGCTTCCCGGTACCTCAGGTGCAGCGAGCGGGCGAGAGCGTCGACCTGCGCTCCGGCATCGTTGACATAATATTCCTTCGTGACCCGGAAGCCGGCGGCCTCGAGGATTCGAGCAAGGCTGTCGCCAACGACTGCGCCACGGCAGTGCCCCATGTGAAGCGGCCCGGTCGGGTTGGCCGAGACATATTCGACATTGACCCGCTCGTTATCGCCGATCGCGCAGACGCCATATTCCTCGCCCTCGCGGACAATGGTGCGAAGCTCGTCGCGCCACGCGTCGGGAGTAAGGCGCAGGTTGATGAAGCCGGGGCCCGCTATCTCGACGGAAGTGACCGGCGGCAGCGCCTCGAGCTTGGGCTTGATCAATTCGGCGAGGCTTCGGGGATTGGTTCCCGCCGGCTTGGCAAGGACCATCGCCGCGTTGGTCGCGAGATCGCCATGCGCTGCATCCCGCGGCGGCTCGACCGTCACGTTCTTCCGATCGAGGTCAGCCGGAAGAACCGCTTCGGCAACAAGATCGTCGAGCACTCCGTCGAGGAGCGCGGCATATTGGGCGTAAAGGCTCAACTTGCATCCACCAGTGCTGGAAGGGGTGGCCCTCTAGCGCAGCAAAGGGTGCGGTGTCACGAGGACTAGTCGACGGCGATGGGCTGGACCTGGTGAAGACGCGTCAGGTCGAGCCATATTCCGTGATCGTCATGCGAGATTATCTCCGCGAATTCGTGATCGCGAAGGATGTCGTCACGGCCATAGCGCTGGACAGAGTGCGACGGGCTCGCGAGCAGCATGTCGGTACCGCTGACGCTGGCCGTGAGCAGCACGGACTCGCCTGCCTCAAGGGCGCGAAGGATGTCGCTGTCGTCGGAAAGGACGTGAATCAGGTTCCATCCAAGCCCGACGATCGGGTTGTGGCTTCTTTCCAGCTCAAGCTCGCGCAAGCGGCGGAAAGTCTTTCCGTCAGGATGCTGGACGTCCTCCAGCCACAATAGTTGGGCCATGGCGTCGAGGAGCGGGAAAGACCTCGTCCACGCGACTCGAACCATCAAAGCCTTGCGCCCGCCGTAGCGACCGACGACCGCGTAGCGGCTGAAGAGGAGGCCGTGCCGAGGGCGCGAGAAGCGGGCGAAGACCAGCCCGGTAACCGTTGCCAGGAAGAACAAGCCGATCAGGATCTCGATCGCGGCTACGCCGTGACCGAGGCGCGACGCGGGGTACATGTTTCCGTATCCCACGGTGGCAAGCGTATCGACCGAGAAGAAGAATGCGTCGTAGAGCGATCCCGGCTCTGCATTGGCCACCGATCCGGGCATCGCTGCGTAGATGAGCCCGAACAGCAGATTGATGAGCAAGAAGAAGGCGACGACGCTGGCGATGAAAGCGGGCCAGCGGACCTCCATCAGCCAATAATATGGGTCGAGGAATTCGAAGAGAAATGGCGTGGTCGCCCGGCCCTTGTGGAAATCGAGCCTTATTTCCGTCCTTGAACCATTCGGCCTGTGTGTTCGTCGAGCAGCCACGGCGGATCACCCCCCTCGACCAATTACTCCAAAGCCGAACGGCGATGAAGGATCAGGCGCGGGGCGCGTTGCGCATCAAGGCAAGCAGGTCCTGGAGCACCCGGCTGTCCATCGGACGGG
>DASQYQ010000288.1:0-4685 GCA_035639115.1 Sphingomicrobium sp.
TTTTTTCGCGCGTCAACAGCGCGGCCATTGCCATTGCCATCATTGCCGGGACCGCCCCCGCGCTTGCCGCGACGCCGTCCGCGAAGGGAGCTGTCAATGGCTGGGGAGTTCAACTTACCGACGTCACTCCCGATCCCTCCATCCGTTACGGCACACTGCCCAACGGCATGAAATATGCGATCAAGCAGAACGCGACGCCGAAGGGCACAGCCTCGGTACGCTTCCAGTTCGCGTTCGGCTCGATCGGGGAAACCGACAAGGAGCAGGGTCTCGCCCACTTCATCGAGCACATGGCGTTCAACGGGTCGAACCACGTGCCCGAGGGCGAGATGGTCAAGATCCTGGAGCGTCAGGGCCTCAAGTTCGGTCCGGACACCAATGCGCAGACCGGCTTCGACACTACCACCTACATGCTCGACCTCCCGAGCACTGACGCCGAGCATATCGACACCGCGATCTTCCTCTTCCGCGAAGTTGCGAGCGAGCTGAAGTTCGATCCGGCTGCCGTCGACCGCGAGCGCGGAGTCATCCTTGGGGAGGAACGCGCCCGCGACAATTTCCAGCTTCACCAGGTCGTCGACGAGCTCAAGTTCGAGCTGCCCGACACGCCTTACCCGCACCGCCTGCCGATCGGCGTCGATTCAGTTCTCAAGACCGCCTCGGCCGACACCATCCGCGATCTCTATCACCGCTACTATCGTCCGGAGAACGCGACGCTCGTCTTCGTAGGTGATGCCGATCCGGCGGTCGTGGAAGCCAAGATCAAGAAGGCCTTTGCCGACTGGAAGGGTGTAGGTCCGGCTGGCGCGCCACTTCCGCGCGGCAAGGTCGACCTGGCGCGCCCGGCCGCCTTCGACACGTTCATCGACCCAGCCGTCGCGACGACGGTTAACTATTCGATCGCGCGTCCGTGGAAGGACCCAGCCGACACGCTCGCTGAGCGCCACCACATACTCGTCGAGGCGCTCGCGACCTCGATGTTCAATCGGCGCCTTCAAAAGCTTGTGAACACCCCGGGCTCGCCTCTGCTCGCGGCTGGCATGGCCACAGATGAGCAGCGCGACGCCGCGTTGACCACCACGATCGAGGTCGCCGCGAAGGACGGCGACTGGAAGGACGCTATCACGGCGGCCGAACGGGAAGTTCGCCGCGCGACCGAATACGGCTTCACGGCAGGCGAGCTGAAGACCGAGGTCGCCGATACGGCAGGAGATCTGCACGCCGCGGCCGAGCAGCAGGACACGCGTGCCAATTCCGCACTAGCGAACGCCATCCTCACCGTGATCGGGAAGGGCAAGTTCGTCACCACGCCGAAATATGTCGCCACGGAATTCGATCATCTGGCGAAGACCGTCACGCCCGCAGAGGTGAGCGCTGCGTTCAAGGACCTGTGGACCGGAAGCCCGCCGCTCATTCACGTCAGCGCCAAGGAAGACATCCCGACGCAGCAGCTGGCCGAGGCCTTCAATGCGAGTCGCGCCGTCGCCGTCGCCGCACCGAAG
Source organism: Sphingomicrobium sp. (assembly GCA_035639115.1). Taxonomy (GTDB): domain Bacteria; phylum Pseudomonadota; class Alphaproteobacteria; order Sphingomonadales; family Sphingomonadaceae; genus Sphingomicrobium. The sequence continues at coordinate 1,503 of DASQYQ010000288.1, forward strand.
GAAAGCGCGGCCCAGGCATTCGCTTATGACAGCTTCGGCAAGACGGGAACGGTCGCCTCCGACAAGCGCATCGCCGATCTAGGCGTCCGCACTGTCCGCTTCGCCAACAACGTTCGCCTGAACATCAAGAAGACCGACTTCGAAGCAGGCAAGGTTCGCTTCATGGTTCGCCTCGGTGACGGCATCCTCGATCTGCCCAAAGACCAGCCGGGGCTCGCGCCGATGATGACGCTGACGTCCGCCGCGGGCGGGCTCAAGAAACATTCACTCGAGGAGCTGAAGGACCTGCTCGCCGGCAAGGTGATCACCGTCGGCACCCGGGTCGGCGACGATGCCTTCGTCGCCAGCGGCGCGACGACGCCGCAGGACTTGGCGCTACAGATGAAGGTCAGCGCCGCCTATCTGCTCGATCCGGGCTTTCGGCCGGAGGCCGCCGGCAAATGGACTGAGGTCGTGCCAGTCATCGAGAAGCAGGTCGAGGCGCAGCCGGAAGCGGTCGCAGGAGTCAAGTTGCCGATCCTGCTTGCGAGCGGCGACCAGCGATTCGGCATGCCCGACGCCGCCGTTCTGTCCAAGCGCAGCTTCGACGAAGCAAAGGCCGCGCTCGCGCCCGTGATCGCATCGGCGCCGATCGAGATTACCATCGTTGGCGACGTCGATGAGAATGCCGCGATCACGGCCGTCGCTGAAAGCTTCGGCGCGCTTCCGGCGCGCAAGCTCAGCGATAGCGTTCCAGCGGACGTGCGCACCGCCTCGTTCCGCAAGGACGACAGCCCGATCGTGCTCACCCACGACGGCCCCCAGGACAAGGCCATGGTCGAGTCCGTCTGGCCGACGACCGACGACTCCAACTATCGCGAGGTCGTTGGAGTCGGGCTGCTCAAGGACGTGCTCAATCTAATGTTGACCGAGAGCGTGCGCGAGAAGCTTGGCGACAGCTACGGTGTCAGCCTGTCGAGCGATATGTCGGATACGTTCAAAGGCTTCGGCTACCTGTCCGCGGCCGCGGTCGTCGCCCCCGACAAGACCGACGAGGTCCAGCAGGCGATCGCCGTCGCGGCCGCCCAGCTCCGCGACAAGCCGATCACCGCCGACCTTCTCGCCCGCGCCCGCAACCCTGAGCTCGAGTCTGCCGATCACCAGCGTCGCGACAACGGCTTCTGGTTGGGAGCGCTGGCAAAGGCGCAGAGCGAGCCCGAACGGCTCGACCGAATCCGCCAAAAGAAGGCGATTCTTCAATCGATCAGTCCGGCGGACATCCAGAAGCTCGCGCAGAAATATCTCCAGCCCGGGAAGCTCCAGAAGGTGCGTATCGTCAGCAGCAAGCTGGCGACGACCGCTTCCCGGTAAGGACGAATTGCGGAGGGGCGGCGGCTCGCTTATAGCCGCCGCCTCTTCTTCCGAGTTTTCGTTGGAGTGACGCGAACCGTGGCTCGCCGCCGCCAGATTTATGAGGGCAAGGCCAAGATCCTCTACGAGGGTCCGGAGCCGGGCACGCTCATCCAGTATTTCAAGGACGACGCGACCGCGTTCAACGCGCAGAAGCGCGGGACGATCAGCGGCAAGGGAGTGATCAACAACCGCATCTCGGAGCATATCTTCACCGCGCTCCAGACGATCGGCGTCCCCACCCACTTCATCCGCCGCATCAACATGCGCGAGCAGCTGATCCGCCAGGTGGAGATCATCCCGATCGAGGTCGTGGTGCGGAACGTGGCCGCGGGATCGCTGTCCAAGCGGCTCGGGATCGAGGAAGGCGCGCAGCTGCCGCGAACGATCATCGAATATTATTACAAGGACGATGCGCTCGGCGACCCGATGATCGCCGACGAGCATATCGCCTGCTTCGGCTGGGCCACGCAGGACGAGATGAACGACATCGCCGACATGGCGATCCGAGTGAACGACTTCCTGTCGGGCATGTTCGCCGCGATCGGGATCCGGCTGATCGACTTCAAGCTCGAATTCGGACGCGTGTGGGACGGCGACTATGCCCGAGTGATCCTCGCCGACGAAATCAGCCCAGACGGCTGCCGGCTTTGGGACATGAAGACCAACGAAAAGCTCGACAAGGACCGCTTCCGGCAGGACCTCGGCGGAGTCGAAGAGGCTTACCAGGAAGTCGCGCGGAGGCTTGGGCTCCTCCAGCCCGATGATGATTTCGCGGTTCTCGACCTCGACAGCCACCGCAAGAAGCGCGGACGCTAGGCGAATTCAGTCAGGAGCACCCGGTCGGTGAGCTTGTCGAAGGGCGGCGGCGCCGCCCGGGCGCAGAACGCACTCGACTACCGCGCTTCGCGACTCCGCTCAGGACGAGCGAAAAGTCATTAAGCCACTCAAACGAACTATCACTTCCTCCTTCTGGGCCGCTGCTTTGCCGAGATCGACTTGATGACGAATGAACCCTTCCCCTGCGCTGGCAGAGGCGCAGCAGCCGCGACGGCTGAATCGATGAGCGCAGCGACTTCCGCTGTCTCGATCCGCGAGATTGGCTTCAGCTTGACGCTGCGCACCTGGGATCCGTCACCTTCGAGGATCCCCGCCGGATCAGGCAGATCGATGCCTCTCAGAAAGAAGAGCCTGACGTATTCGGGATAGAGCGCGACCGAGAGGATCGCCTGGGATGCCTTGTCAGTAGGGCCGAAGCCGACCACCAGCGCATTGTAATTGTCGTAGACGAGGCGCGTTGCCGTCGGCAGCGACGCTTGGAGAAGAGCCAAAACACGGCGGGCATCCGCCGCCACCTCGGGGGAAAACCGGTCGATCAACCGGCTGAGTTGAGTCTCGGCGTCCATGCCGCGGATCCTAGCATTAGGGTCGCGGCTCTGTCCTACAGCAGCCCTGCTGTGCTTAAGCGGTGCGATGATCGAGATTCGTTCATGCGCAGGAGGCGCCACTTGTCGGCGGCCGAACTGTATCGGCGCACGTGGGACTGCTGCGATCGCTGCCTTTCGACGCGCTCGCTCGCCTACGTCGGCGAGCGCCGAGCAGCGAACCTAGCGAAATTTTGGCGATCAACAGCATGTCTCGCGCACGTGTCGTGACCTTGAACGCAGCACTCGGTCCACTCGATTATCGCGTGCCCGAGGGCATGCCCGTTGAGCCCGGTTCGATCGTAGTCGCGCCGCTCGGGCCCCGGCAGTTGCTGGGCGTCGCGTGGGAGGCTGATCGCCTGCCGACCAA
>DASQYQ010000289.1:0-3809 GCA_035639115.1 Sphingomicrobium sp.
TGAAAAACGAACGGCCTCAGCGCGAAGGGGGGCATGCCGAGGCCGTTCAGAGTGTGGGGTGCGCCGATAGAGCGTAAGCCCCCGGTGAGGGCCGCCTTCCCGGATTGTGCTCGAGCATGGGATGATTTGCTCATTAATTTGCAAGCAAATGAGCAAACGTGACGACGGTTACGGTTCTGTCCGGTCCAGAGCGGCGACGGCGGTGGACCACTGCCGAGAAGCTTCGGATCGTGGAGGAGAGTCTGGCGCCCGGGGCCAGCGTTGTCGAGGTTGCTCGACAACATGATGTTCACCGCAATCTAGTTACGGTGTGGCGACGGCAGGTGCGCACAGGCGTCCTCGCTTGCGGGCCTGAGCCGATACATCGGCAGGATGACGAAGTCCGTTTTGCGGCCGTCTCCATTGCGCCAGACCGGCAACCATTGACCGCGCCCTCCGGGAGCTGCGGCACGATCGAGATCGAGTTCGCGGCCGGGGTTCGGATGCGGGTCACGGGCACAGTTGACGCGGCGATGCTGACTGCGGTCGTGGCGGCGCTGACGGATGGACGGCCACGATGATCCCGTTGCCGGCGGGCGTACGGGTGTGGCTCGCGACCGGCTACACCGACATGCGGAAGGGCTTTCCGTCGCTGGCCTTGCAGGTTCAGGAGACCTTGCATCGCGACCCGCTAGGTGGCCACCTGTTTTGCTTCCGGGGGCGTCGCGGCAATCTGCTGAAGGTGATCTGGCATGACGGCCAGGGCGCCTGCCTGTTCACAAAACGCCTGGAGCGGGGTCGCTTCATCTGGCCGAGCCCGGCGGAGGGTGTGGTGACGATCTCGTCGGCGCAGCTCGGTTATCTCTTGTCCGGAATCGACTGGAGGCACCCACAAGAGACGTGGCGACCGACAGCGGTCGGATGAGGCTTTACGCTTGCGGATCGTGATGGATGTGATTCCATCATCGACGTGACCACATCTGAATCGCTCCCCACCGATCTTGCCGCCGCGCATGCGATGATCATCGCCGAGCGCGCCGCACGCCTTCAGGCGGAAGCTGTCGCGGCGAGCGCCAAAGCGGAAGCTGCCAATGCGAAGGCGGCCGAGGCCCTCATCAGTTATCTCAAGCTCGAGATCGAGAAGCTGCGTCGCCAGATTTACGGCAGCCGCTCGGAGCGCAAGGCACGGCTCCTGGAGCAGATGGAGCTTGAGCTCGAAGAGCTGGAAGCAACCGCAACCGAGGACGAACTGGTAGCCGAGAGGGCGGCGGCTCGGACACAGACCGTCACGTCCTTCCAGCGCAAGCGCCCGTCGCGCAAACCGTTCCCCGAGCATCTGCCGCGCGAGCGGGTCGTGGCCGCCGCACCGGAGAGCTGTCCCTGCTGCGGGTCGTCGAAGCTGTCAAAGCTGGGCGAAGATATTACCGAGACGCTGGAGGTCATGCCCCGGCAGTGGAAGGTGATCCAGACGGTGCGCGAGAAGTTCTCGTGCCGGAACTGCGAGGCGATCACTCAGCCTCCGGCGCCCTTCCACGTGACGCCGCGCGGTTTTGCCGGGCCTAATCTCCTGGCCATGATCCTGTTCGAGAAGTTCGGCCAACATCAGCCCTTGAACCGACAGAGCGAGCGCTACGCCCGGGAGGGCATCGCTCTGAGCCTGTCGACACTGGCCGACCAGGTCGGCGCGTGTGCGACGGCCCTGCAGCCGCTTTATCGGCTGATCGAGCGACACGTCCTCGCCGCCGAGCGGTTGCACGGTGACGACACCACGGTGCCGATCCTGGCCAAGGGCCAGACCATCAAGGGGCATATCTGGACCTTTGTCCGCGACGACCGGCCGTTTGGCGGACGGGCGCCGCCAGCCGCACTCTATTACGCCTCGCGCGATCGACGGCAGGAGCATCCAATGCGGCACCTCCAAAGCTTCACCGGCATCCTGCAGGCCGACGCCTATAGCGGCTACAACGCGCTGTATGACCCCTCGCGCGCGGAAGGACCCATCACGCCCGCACTCTGTTGGGCCCACGCCAGGCGCCAGTTCTTCGAGTTGGCCGACATCGCCGCCAATGCCCGGCGCGGCAAGAACGCCGCGGCGATCTCGCCGATCGCCCTGGAGGCGGTCAAGCGCATCGATGCGCTGTTCGATGTTGAGCGCTGCATCAACGGCCAAAGCGCCGAACAGCGTGTGCGGATGCGTAAAGAACAGAGCGCGCCGCTTTTGACGGCCTTGGAAGCATGGCTGCGCGAGCAGCGCGCTCGGCTGTCGAACTCGTCCTCGGTCGCCAAGCCGATCGACTACATGCTGCGCCGCTGGGATCGGTTCACTCGCTTTATCCATGACGGGCGGATCTGCCTGACAAACAATGCGGCGGAGCGCGCGCTGCGCGGCTTTGCCTTGGGCCGCAAGTCGTGGCTCTTCGCCGGCTCCGAACGCGGGGCCGACCGCGCCGCCATCATGGCGACGCTGATTATGACGGCAAAGCTCAACGACATTGATCCGCAAGCCTGGTTAGCCGACGTCTTGGCCCGGATCGCCGGCACCCCGCAAAGTCGCCTCGCTGAACTGCTGCCTTGGCAATGGAAGACGCCTGTTCAGTCCGCCGCCTGATCGGACTACCGCGCCAAGCGATTATCCCGCGGCCTTCACCGGACGGTTACGATAGAGCAGCGGCACAAAGGATTGATAGACGACAATCCGCCGATCTTGAATCTACCTGTTCGGGTGTAATCCCGCCCAATTCGTATTTTCCCGGCGGACCGCTATAGACGGGCCCATGCCGAAACCGATAGAACTACCGCCCGCGGTCGCGCGTGCCTTTGACATGAAGGCATTCTTTGCCTGTGGCCATCGTTTCTCGGAAGCAAGCACCGACGAAGCGCAAGGGGCTAGTTGGTCTTTGGATAGCCTCAACAGTGGCCGTAACCACCGGATGGTGGGCGTGCTTGGCGCTAACTACAATCTGGGTCGTGCAGCGTGCAGTTTCCTAGAACGCCAACTGAAGCCAACCGGCTATCTCCGCACCTGAACAGACAATTATTCCCCAGAGAGCGATGTTGATTTCCAAGGCGGTGCGCATTCCGCAGTGGACTGCGCCAATCACGTTGTTTGTGTGGCTTTTGTAAGCTTATCCACAGCATCGCCCTGTTTACGTCGGCGCGCTATCGCTGCGTTTCCTCCGCCGCTTGTCTGACGACTTGGCGAAGGCCCAATATTTGCGAGGGTCGCGCAACAGTCCCTCGCGCGACCAATCATCTCCTGATGTGTTCGTCAGACCTCAACCTGCAGCTTAATCAGCTTGGCTTGCCAGCTCCCTGCTAATCGTTTCGAAAACATCTGGCCAAGAATCGGCCGAGTTATCGACGAGACCGAAGCGCACGATTACGACACGGTCTCGTGGGGAGACATAAATCCAGTGCTGTTGAATATTGCCACGTGCCATGAATGCATCGCTGCCGTCTGAACGCCTCAACCCCCACCAGAAATATTTGTAATAGCCATTCGCCTGTTTCCATGCTGCGGCCCGCCGCCAACGGCGAATGTCGTTAGGGTCCGGCGAGGTCGATTCGACGACCCATTTCTCCGGAATGATCTGCTTATCGCGCCAACGGCCTTTGTCGAGAAAGAGCGCGCCAAACTTTGCGAAATCGATGGCACGAGCGTTGAAGCCCATTGCCATCTTCTCAAATCCAGAGTCCTGGCTATCAAGGCTCCATGAGGCGGCGTATTCCATCCCGAGCGGCTGCCAGAGCTTCTCCTGGAGATACTTGGCGACAGGCCGATGCGTTGTCCGCTCCAATATCATCCCAACCAGCAATGGAAGGAAGTTGTT
>DASQYQ010000290.1:0-2809 GCA_035639115.1 Sphingomicrobium sp.
CGACGAACAGCAATAGCTATTTCGATGCGATCCTCTGAGTCGGCCTGATCACCGGGATCTCGCCGTCGCCGACCACTGCGAACGGCGACCAATAGAAGGGATGCGACGTGTTGACGTCGTCCATCAGCTGGCGCTCAGACATTCGAAGCGCGGTGACCGTCGGCGTCCCAGGGGCGGCCGAGAATAGGCCGGTGATCAGCCGCTCCGTCGCATTATAGTCGTCCGAAATCGGCCAGTGACTGGCGAGGACCAGGCGACCGCCTGCGCCCACGAAGGCACGCACCAGGCCATCGAGCGCGACCTGCCCGCCGGTTCCAAGTCCCGCCTGCTGGGTTGCTGCGGCGCTAGCCTTGCTGGCCGTATCGCAGGCCGAGAGGATGACGAGATCGGCGTCGAGATGGAGGTCGAAAACTTCCTTGAAGGTCAGTAGCCCGTCCGAGCCTTTGCCCCCGAAGCTGGTCAGAAGCGCGGGTTGGGCGGGGCACTTGGCTGCGCGCGCGGTGACGACTCCGTGGGTCGCGAAATGGATGATCCGATATTGGTCGAGGTCGGGGCGGTTCTTGAGGGCGGTGTCGGTGAACTCGGGGCCGGTGATCACCTGCTCTCCGCCGGGATCATATTTCTTCATTAGAGAGCTGGCGACCTCAAGCTCCTTGGGTGAGATCGGATGGTCCCACGCGGACATCGGAAGCATGCAATCGCGGTCGGCCGCTGCCGGCACCATCCCCTCTGCTTCGGCTGACGGCGGGCTGTTTGAGCCAAGGCCGAGATATTCGTTCTTGGCCGCCGAGGGCGGGGCGTTCCTGAGCTGCGCGAAGGAACGCGGACTGACCGACGTGCTGATGTCCCGGTCGCGGCCAAGCCATTGAATTCCGCGGAAGTCGAAGGCTGCGTCATCGCTCGCCTTCGCGCGCTGATCATAGGCGTCGACCGATGCCTGATCCATGACGAGCAAGTTGGCCGGAAGGCTAAGCATCGCTCCATCGGGCTCGAATATCAGATGCTTGGCAGCCGCGACGTCGGCAGCGAACGGCCCGAACAATTCGCCATACATCTGATGCGCCAAACCGACGTCGAACGGATAGGTCTTGCGCTGCCCGTCCTCGACAGTGGAAATCGTATCGCGAAGCGCCTGGACCTGGTCCGACAGCTGGCTTGAAGTCAGGTCGAGTTTGCTCGCGCGCGCAGTCGACGCACTTATCAGCGTCGCATAGATGTCGTCGCCCACGATGGTCATTCGGTAATAGGCTTCGCCGGGCCGAAGGATCTTCTGGAGGGAAGCGAGCGGCATCACTTCGTCGGAGACGGCGCGGTAGCGCGGGAAGCTCGCGAGCGCGGCCTGCGTTGCGACCTGTTCTTTCTGCGACTGCTCGAGGCCTGCCTTCAGCAGCCGAGCGCGCGTCTGCTCGTCGGGCGTTGGCGTTGCAATGTCCGTCAGGCGCGCGAGCTCGATCCGGGCGCGCTCCGCCTGGCGGGTTAGAGTGACGGCCTGGCGGAACAGCCGGGAAGCGTCGTCGGTCCCGCCGCTTAGCTCGCGGGCGAGGACGGCCTGAGTTTGCGCGAGGCCCGGCCGAACCATCAGTTGGGTGGCGGCGAAGATTTCTGCGGTTGCCGCCGGATCCTCGCCCTTCTTGAGCAACAGATCGACGTAGGGCCTCAGCACATCGGCGAAGGACGGCGGCAGGTTGCTCGTGTCCGGCTGCGAGTGGACGATCTCGCGGAACATCGCCTCCGCAGTCGCGACCTGGCCTGTGCGCGCGAGATATCCGGCAAGTCGGGCTTTTGCGTTCAGAAGCGCTGCGGAGCCGGGGTAATTGGCTTCGAGCAGTGCCACGCCTTCCTGGTAGAGGCGCTTGGCTTCCACCATGTTCTTCTGGTCTTCGGCGATCGACGCGAGGTCGCCGAGGATTTGCGCGCGCATCCAGGTGACCGATTCGACCCGGCCGTCACGAACGGCCTGGAGCTTGGAATCGGCCTTCTGGAGCGCATCCGTCGCGTCGGCGATCTGGCCCTTCAGCCGAAGAGAGGTCCCGCGCAGCTGCAGCGCCTGGCCGTCGAGAATCACGGCTTTTTCAGCTGGGCTCAATTCATCCGAGTCGCCGGCCAATTGTTGGCCGATCTTCGTCTCCGAGTTCAGCCGCTTCGAGGCGACGGCGCTGATAACGGCTGTCCCGGCGGCGCCGGTGCCATTGTCCAGCGCCGCCTTTGGCATCGGCTTGTCGAGTTCCTTCAGAGCGGCGTCCGGATGGTTCTGGTTGAGCTCGTGAATGGCTCGATAATTGCGCAGCCTCCGAGCGACGAGAGGGTCGTTGCCGAGTTGCTCCGAAGCGCGCCCGAACAGCGAATCCGCTTCCGCATAGCGGCCGAGATTCGACTTTTGCAGCGCTTCGTTGGCAAGCGCTTCGGAGTGGCTCAGCGGACCTTCGCCGAGGTTCGTAACTGCAGCGAAGAATTCCGCCGCCTCGGCGTAGCTTCCGGCATTGTTGCGGCGGTAGGCTTCGGCGAGCGCCCGCGACGGGTCGAGCGTCCCTGCCTGCACGCGGGCGAAGGCCGTCGGATCGCCGGCACCCGTCATCGCGATCGACACCTCGCCCTTGATCGGGCGGTCGGCGACGATGCTCCGCAGTCCCAGCTGCAGCGCGCTGTCATATCCAGCGAGCCCTTCGGCGGCATAAAGCTGGTTACCCTGAACCAGCCGGTAAGCGCGGTAAGCGACGTCCTCGCCCTTGAGTCGGCAATCGACCGCCTCGACTTGGCCGAGCTCGGCAACCTTGACCTGGTGCGGTGCCGAGCAATCTGCGGTTGAATT
>DASQYQ010000291.1:0-3261 GCA_035639115.1 Sphingomicrobium sp.
GATCAGCTCGAGCCGATTGCCGGCGATTTCGGCTCGGATCGGCGCTCTTGCCGCGGGAGTGGCGCCCTGGTCGGCCATGCCGTCCGCTTTCCTTGACTTTTTGCAGCGCCGCAAGCTATTGGCGCCGCCTTCCTTACATCCCATATTCCTGGCAACGGAATAGCTTTGCGGAGCGATTGATGGCGCGCGTTACGGTTGAAGATTGTGTCGACAAGATCCCCAACAGGTTCGATCTCGTCCTGATGGCCGCTCAGCGCGCGCGCCAGATTTCGGGCGGCGCGGACCTCACCATTGATCGCGACCGCGACAAGAATCCGGTCGTCGCGCTGCGCGAGATCGCCGAAGAGACGGTGAGGCCGAAGCATCTCGAGGAAGCAATCGTCACCAACCTGCAGAAGGTTCGGATCGACGAGGAGGATGAGACCGAGGAGCTGGCATCGCTGAGCGAAGCCGCCGAAGCGCTCCGCCTGACGGCCGCTGCTCCGCCGCGTCCGAGCCCATCCGGCGGCGATTACGAGTAATTTCGGTCTAGTCTGACGTTCGGCCGGCGGTTAGACCGGCCGAATGGTTCCCTTTTCGTTCGCAGGCGAAACGTTCGAGGCGACGCCTTCGGGCGCGCTGTTCTGGCGTGAGCGCCAAGCGCTTCTCGTCGCCGACCTGCACCTCGAAAAGGCTAGCTGGTTCGCGCTTCTCGGCCAGTTCCTGCCCCCCTATGATTCGCATGCGACCCTGACCGAGCTTGCCGCAGGGGTGGAGCGCAGCGGCGCCACGCGGCTCTACTGCCTGGGTGACAGCTTCCACGATAGGTTCGGATGCGACCGGCTCCCCGCGAGCGCCCGCGAGTTGCTCATGGAACTGACCTCGCGCCTCGACTGGACCTGGATCGTCGGCAACCACGATCCGGGCTTCGCCGATCAATGCGGCGGCCGGATCGAGGATGAAGTCGACCTCGGCGGCATCATTCTCCGCCACGAAGCCGTCCGCGGCGAGATCCGCCCCGAGATCTCCGGCCACTTCCATCCCAAGCTTCGGCTGAACCTCATGGGCCGCAGGGTCTCGCGCCGCTGCTTCGTGTTGTCCGCGACCAAGCTGATCATGCCCGCGTTCGGGTCGCTAACCGGCGGGCTCGACGCTCACCACCCTGAGATCATGCGGTCCGTCGGCACCAACGCAGCGGCGCTCGTCCCAATTTCCGACCGACTGTTGCGCTTTCCGCTCGCGGCCTAGCCGGCGGCCTTGACCTCGATGGCGATGGCGCCGCTCGGGCTGACGAGCAGCCGCGCGATCGCCGGCCTGCTCTTCCCGAATGTCGCGGCCTGCAATTCATTACGCGCGGCGTGGCGATCGAAGCGGAAGCCTCGCGCCTCAGCTGCGTTCTTCAGCGTGTCGAGATGCTCGTCGAGGTTGGCGATGCCTTCCTCGGGATCGAACTCCATGGTGACTTCAAGATCGGGGGATGGCGTCATTTGTTTGATGCTTTGCGCCTGACGAAAGGATGCGCAAGCCCTGTCATTGCGCAGGCGAACGGCTGTTCCTAAACCTTGCCAATGACGATCAGACATTTCCTCCTCTTCGCGGGAGCGATCGCGATGGCACCCGCTGCGCTGAAGGCCCAATCGATCGATCCGAAGGTACAGGCGCGCATCGACCGGATCCTCAAGGCGACGCCGCTGATCGACGGGCACAACGACCTGCCGGGACAGCTCGAAGACAATTACAAGCGAAGCGTCGAAGGCCTCGCCAGCGGGACCGATCGGCGCAAGGTCCCGCTCATGACCGACATGGCCCGGCTCCATCAGGGCCGCGTCGGCGCGCAGTTCTGGTCGGTGTTCATCGACTCCAGCGTCCATGGCGATGCGGCCATCCGCGAGACGCTTCAGGAAATCGACGTCGTCGACCGGTTGGTCCGCGCTTACCCGAATGATCTCGAGATGGCCTACACCGCCGACGACGTCGTCCGAATCCATCGCGAGGGAAAGGTCGCGTCGCTCATCGGCATCGAGGGCGGCCACCAGATCGGCGGCTCGCTCGCGGCGCTTCGGCAATTCTACCGCCTGGGCGCGCGCTACATGACGCTCGCTCACTTCACGAACAGTGAGGTCGCCGACAGCGCTACCGACGATCCGAAGTGGGACGGCCTGTCGCCGTTCGGCCGCATCGTCGTCGGCGAGATGAACCGGATCGGCATGCTCATCGACCTCGCTCACGTCAGCGCGAAGACGATGACCGACGCCATCGCCCTCTCCAAGGCGCCCGTGATCTTCTCCCACAGCAGCGCCCGCGCCGTGAACGACCATCCGCGCAACGTGCCAGACGACGTGTTGCGGCTCCTCCCCGCAAACGGTGGCGTGGTGATGGTCAACTTCTACAGCGGCTATGTCTCCGAGGCCGATCGCAAGTGGAATGCGGAGGAAGCCGCAGAGGAAGCGCGGTTGAAGGACCTGTTGGTCGGGCGGCCCGAGGAGCGGAAGGCCGCGCTCGACGCGTGGAAGAAGTCGAACCCGGAGCCGAAGGCGACGGTCGGGGAGGTCGCGGACCATATCGAGCATATCGTGAAGATTGCCGGGCACGACCATGTCGGGATCGGCGGCGATCTCGACGGCATTCCCTATGACGAGGCGCCGGCCGGCATGAACAGCGTCAGCGGCTATCCGCTGCTGTTCGCCGAGCTGATCCGGCGCGGATGGAGCGACGAGGACCTTGCGAAGCTCGCGGGCGGGAACGTGCTTCGCGTGATGCGGCAGGCCGAGGCGGTCGCGGCCTCGATGAAGAACGTACCGGCAGCGATGTCCGACGTCGACATCCCCAAGAATGACTGAGCCGCCGCTCCGGGCGGCGGTGATCCCGGTCACTCCGCTCCAGCAGAATTGCACCTTGCTGTGGTGCACGAAGACGATGCGCGGCGCGTTCGTCGATCCGGGCGGCGACCTTCCCCGGCTCAAGGCTGCCGCCGAGCAGGCTGGAGTCACGATCGAGAAGATCCTTCTGACCCACGGGCACATCGACCATTGCGGCGGCGCCGGGATTTTCGCCGAGGAGCTCGGCGTCCCGATCGAGGGACCCCACGAGGACGACCGCTTCTGGATCGACCGGCTCGCCGAGGACGGAGCGAAATACGGCATCACCGGACGTCCGTTCGAATCCTCGCGCTGGCTCAACGACGGCGATGAGGTGACGGTCGGCGAGCTAACGCTCGACGTCCGGCACTGCCCCGGCCACACGCCGGGACACATCGTGTTCCACCACCCGGAATCGAACCTC
>DASQYQ010000292.1:0-5195 GCA_035639115.1 Sphingomicrobium sp.
CCGTCGCGCCCGCAAGCTCGAGCGCAAGCGCGCCGAGCGCGAAGGCGCTCGTTAAGCACTAGCGCCAGCACCTAGACACCGTGTCCGTCGCCGAAGCCGCCCATCGCCCCGACCATCGCGGGAGGGCCGTTGCGCTGTGGCTTGGATTCATCCTCCTAATCGCCGCTGGAATCGCGCTGGCGTGGATGGGCGCCGGGTCACTGAGACCGATTGTCACCGCCAGCGGGCTCCAGTTCCGAACGATTCACTCGGGCAAAGGCGATCCGATCACCAAGGCGGATGCCGCACTTCTCGATTATGTCCTCACCTCGGACGACGGGACGGTGCTGGACAGCAGCGAAAGCCACGGCGGCGCCCAGCCTTTCAGCATGGACCAGGTTTTCCCGGGCTTTGCCGAGGCGATGACCAGGATGCAGGAAGGCGGCCAGTACCGCTTCACCATGCCGCAGCGCCTCGCTTTCGGAAAAGCTCCTCCGCCACCGGGATTCCCGAAGAACAGCGACCTTACGTTTGAGGTGCGCGTGGAGAAGATCGCCCGCGGTGGCGCGGCTCTTCTTCAGCAGCAGATGCTTCAGCAGCAGATGCAGCAGCAGGGATCGCCGCAGCAGTAGCGGCATCAGGGGCGACAAGTTCAGGCCCCTCATTCTCCTGCCTCGAGTGCCGGCCGCTGAGGTCGACCAGCACGACCTTCAGCGTCGCCAGGATCGGGTCTGCGAAGAGCACTCCGAGGATTCCAAACAGCGCAGCCATCAGAAGCTGCATTGCGAGCAATACGGCAGGGGCCAGATCCACCGTGCGCCGGGCGACGAACGGCACGACGACATAAGCATCGATGTTGTGGACCAGGAAATAGACGATGATGCACCAGACGCCCTGGCCGGAGCTGGCACTGAAGCCGACCGCGATCATCAGCAGGCCTGAAGTGATCGCGCCTACGTTGGGGATAAAGGCAAGGACTCCGGTGACCAGCCCGAGAAGGCCGGCCATTGGCACTCCGGCGATCCACAGCATGAACCAGGTGAAGGCGCCTTCGAAAACCATTGCGATGAGCCGTCCGAAGAGGAGGCGGCGAAGAGTGAAGCCCACGTGCTCGGCAATCCGGTAGAAACCAGCACGGTTGCTCACCGGCAGCATCCACGCGATTCCGCGGTCGTACAGCCGCGGTTCGGAGGCCAGGAAGATGCCGATGACCACCATTGCGATGACGCTCGCGACTGCCCCGATGACGGTGCCCACGGCGCTGGTGAGGTGGCCGACGCCGCCGAGCAGTTGGCTTCGCCAGTCGCTCGGCTGTCCGGCGACGAAGCCAAGCGAGGAGGCAAATGCCATCAGCCGGTTGAACTGCGCCGCGACGACCGTGCGTAGCGCCTCGAACTGAGCCGCGATCGTAGTGCCCGCGAACCAAAAGACCCAGCCGAGGAAACCGAAGCCGAGCAGCAAGACCAACAGGAGTCGATATCCGCGCGGCACCGGCAGGAAGCGGCCGAGCAAGCGCACGCCTCCGTCCAGGAATACTGCGAATATCGCCCCGCCGATGATCAGCAGAAGCGGCTGGCCGAGCGTGATGACGCCCAGGATGGCGAGGCCGATTCCGAACCATACGGCCGCCTTCTGCATCTCGCGGCGGACGAGCGGGTCGCGGAATTCCGCCGGACCGGGCCGCTCCAGATGGGGCTCCGTGGTCGGCGGCTGAGTCGACATCAATTATCCCTGAGGGACTTCCCTGCGCGCCCCGAGCGAAGCGCCTCGAACCAGCTTATCGGGTTCCACCACTTCGACGAGCCATCGAGCGAGAAGGTGATGAACTCGGCGCGGCCGCCGATATTCTCCCACGGTACGGGGCCGCCGAGGCCGCCCTGCCATTCGGGGACTCGGCTGTCGGCCGAATCGTCGCGGTTGTCGCCCATCAGCCAGACATGGCCCTCAGGGATCGTAACCGGGCCGAAATTGTCCTCGCTCGAGCGGCCGAGCTCGACGGTTTCGTAGGAATGGCCGTCGGGCAGGGTCTCGCGGACCACCGGCACCCGGCAATAAGCCTTGCCGTCGGGACCCTTGACGCGGAAGTCGTAAAGCGCCGGATCATGGTCGGATCCGCATGGCGAATTGACGTCGATCGGGACCATGTCGGGGGGCAGGAACTGACGCTTGACCGCCTGGCCGTTGATGTAGAGCTGGCCGTCGACCATTCGCAGAGTGTCGCCGGGAAGACCGATGACGCGCTTGATATAATCGGTGCGAGTCCCCGGCGGAGTGACGATCACGATGTCTCCGCGCTTCGGCATGTGGCCGAAGAGACGGCCCTTCATCGGACCGATGATGTGGAAGCTCGGGGACACCCAAGACCAGCCGTACGGATATTTGGTCACGACTAGGCGATCGCCCGTCAGAAGCCCCGGCATCATCGATTCGGACGGAATGTAAAAGGGCTTCGCGATCAGGCTGTGGAAGGCGAGCACCGCAAGCAGCACCCAGAACAGACCCTTGATCTCACGCCACAGGGCCGAGCCCTTATCGTCCGAGTCTTCCGAGGTCTCAGGCTTCTCGTCGGCGGGGGTCACCACTTCTGGAACAGTTTCATTCAACACTCAGGGCTCCAGCTTGCGGGCGGTCAGGATCACGAAAGCCTGCGCCCAGGGATAATCGTCGGTCATCGTCAGGTGAATGTCGATGGCGTGGCCTTCCGGCGCAAGTGCGTCAAGCCGCGCCTTCGCTCCGCCGGTCAGCTGTAGCGTAGGCGCCCCTGAGGCAAGATTAACCACTCCTATGTCCTTCAAATGGACACCGCGCCGGAAACCGGTGCCGACCGCTTTGGAGAACGCCTCCTTCGCGGCGAAGCGCTTGGCGAGCGTGCCGGCACGAGTGTGCGGCCGCGATGCTGCCTTCGCCTGCTCGACCTCGGTGAAGACTCTGCGGAGGAATTTCTCGCCCCACCGCTCGAGCGAATTCTCGATCCGCTCAATGTTGCACAGATCCGAGCCGAGGCCGACGATCATGGGTGGGATCTCGGCAGTAGATGAGAGAAACCGAGGACCGCGACCAGGAGGACGAGCGCGGCCGCTGAAAAAGCGGTCGAGCGCGCGGGCGCCGACGACCAGGCCTGCCATCCGAGGACGAGCGCGATGAGGGAGGGAAGCGGCACGATTGCGAGATAATAAGGCGAATGGTGAGCCGGACCCAGCGTTCCGACCGCGAAAAAAAGAATCGCGAACGCGATGACGAGCCCGGCGAGATAGCGGTTGCCGGTGCGCTGGAACTGTCTCATCGAGCGCTATCCATAAGCTCGCGCATGTGGCGAACGCTGGCGTCGAGTCCCGTGAAGATCGCTTCGCCGATCAGGAAATGGCCGATGTTCAGCTCGACGATCTGCGGGATCGCCGCGACTGGAACGACATTTGCGAAGGTCAGGCCGTGCCCGGCGTGCGGTTCAATCCCGTTCTTCGATGCGAGTGCTGCGCAGTCGGCGATTCGCTTCAGCTCCGCTGCCCGCTCATCTCCTTCCGCGTGGGCGTAGCGGCCGGTGTGAAACTCGACGACAGGGGCGCCGAGACGAATCGCAGCGGAGACCTGCTCTTCGCTTGGTTCGATGAAAAGGCTGACTCGGATGTTGGCCGACCCGAGCCTGTCGACGAAATAAGCGAGCTGATTGTGCTTCCCGGCGGCGTCGAGCCCGCCCTCGGTGGTGCGCTCCTCGCGCCGCTCGGGAACGATGCACGCCGCGTTCGGCTTATGCCGAAGCGCGATGTCGAGCATCTCTTCGGTCGCTGCCATTTCGAGGTTCAGCGGCAGGTCGATCTCAGCCATCAGCCGGTCGATGTCGCGATCGGTGATGTGCCGGCGGTCCTCGCGAAGGTGCGCCGTAATCCCGTCGGCGCCGGCTTCCGCAGCGATGATCGCCGCCCTCACCGGATCAGGGTGGTCGCCGCCGCGCGCG
Organism: Sphingomicrobium sp.; assembly: GCA_035639115.1. Lineage (GTDB taxonomy): Bacteria > Pseudomonadota > Alphaproteobacteria > Sphingomonadales > Sphingomonadaceae > Sphingomicrobium. The sequence goes on from DASQYQ010000292.1 coordinate 3,932, forward strand.
TTCCGGATCGTCGCGACGTGATCGATATTGACGCCAAGGCGCAAAAGGTTGCTCAAGCGGCGGCCCGGCTCCCCGGCTTGACGGCGGGAATGGAAGCGAGCTCGGCGGGGACCGAATCTGCCTCATAGGTCGGTACATCGATTCGGATCAGCGGGTAGAAGGGCACGCCAAGATCCGCCGAACCGGACGACCGGTCGACGAGCGCAGCTTCCGCGACCACCTCGGCACCTTCAGACCGGATGGCATCGATCGCCTCGCGTGACGAAAGTCCCGTCGTCACCACGTCCTCGACCATCAGCACCTTCGTCCCGGGTTCGAGGCGGAACCCGCGCCGAAGCTCGAACATGCCGTTCGGCCGCTCGAGGAACATCGCCGGACGTCCAAGCGCGCGGCCCATCTCATGGCCGATGATCACCCCGCCCATCGCCGGAGACACCACGGCTTCGACTTGATCGCGGACAAGATCGGGGATTCGCGAGGCGAGTTCGCGCGCTAGGCGCTCGGAACGCGCCGGGTCCATCAACACTCGCGCACACTGAAGGTAGCGTGGGCTCCTCAACCCCGAAGACAGGATGAAATGGCCTTCGAGCAGGGCGTCGGAAGCGCGGAATTCCGCCAGGATCTCGTCATCGCTCATCATTTCGAGCACCGCATAGTCTCCGCCGCTGCCCCCTTCAACACTGCGGCATAGAGCGCTTGAGGCTCCCGAAAGCCGCGCCTATAGAGCCGACAACTCCGGCGGTGCTGACCTGCGCTTCCGGCTTCAAACCTGTTATCTGGGGTGTCGATGAAACGGACTGGATGGGCGATCGCGTTAGCCGCGGCCTGGCTTACACCTGCAGCGGCGCAAGTGCCCGCGAGCTCGCCAGCCGTCAGTACGCCTGCAGCCGCCAAGCCGAACCCCGCTCCGCCGGCCGGCTTCGCTCAGAACGCCAACAAGCCCGACGCAGCGACTGCAACTCCGGCCCAGGAGCCGGTGGCAATCCCGACCATGGCGCCGACGCCGGGCATCGGCCAGCCAGACGGGCGGATGGGCCTTCAGGACCAGGTTAGCCCGATCGGCCTCGAGGCTTCGGGCTTCCACAACATCATCCTCCTCTCACTGTGCGCGATCATTAGCGCGATCGTTCTCGCTCTTCTCGTCTGGGTGATCGTCCGCTATCGGCGCGGCGCCAATCCAACGCCTTCGCGGAACTCGCACAACACCGCGATCGAGGTGGTCTGGACGCTTGTCCCGGTCTTGATCCTAGTCGCCATCGCGATC
>DASQYQ010000293.1:0-7489 GCA_035639115.1 Sphingomicrobium sp.
GCGACGGTCAGGCACTAACCTGGCGTCAGTCCTTCGGGATGTCGCGCGGATCGCGGATGATGCTCGTCACCATGCCGTACTCGATCGCCTCGTCGGCGGTCAGCCAGTGGTTGCGGTTGATGTCCTTGTTGATTCGGTCGATCGGCTGACCCGTCTCCTCGGAGATGATCTTCACGAGGCGCTCGCGCATCCGAAGGATCTCGCGCGCCTCGATCTCGATGTCTGCCGCCATTCCACGAGCGCCGCCGGCGGGTTGGTGGAGAAGGAAGCGGGTATTGGGGAGGCAGAAGCGCCGGTCCTTGGCTCCGGCGAGGAAGATATGCGCGCCGGCGCTCGCCACCCATCCGGTGCCGATCATGTTGATGCGCACGTCGTTGCGGATGAAGCGGACCATGTCGTGAATGGTGTCGCCGGATTCGACGTGGCCTCCCGGCGAGTTGATGTAGATGTCGATCGGGGTGTCCGAATCCCTGTCAGCAAGCAGAAGAAGCCGCGAGCAGACGTCGCGCGCGAGCCGGTCGTGGATGTCGCCGAAGATGAGCACTTTGCGCGTGCGCAGAAGCTCCGTCTCGATGCGGCTGACGAAGTCGCCTGAACTTCCGGATTGTTGTTCGGGTGCGTCGTTCGACATGGAAGCTCCTCCGCTAATAAGATCGAGTACCGACCATATAGGCGCGCGCCGTGCCGTTCGCAGAGTCGCGATGAAACGCCCGATTGGACGTTTCACCTACTGGACAGTGGCCGCAAGTCTTGCCTTAAAGTGAGATCTTCGCCGTGCGAGTCTTGAAGCGGCGATGGAGAGCTGGGGCATATGAACAAGCAGGAACTCATCGGCCACGTGGCGGATCGAGCGGGACTTAGCCGCAATGATGCGTCGCGGGCCGTCGAGACGATGCTGGAAGTGATCACGTCGACGCTGAAGCGCGGGGACGAAGTACGGCTGGTCGGGTTCGGCAATTTTTCAGTGACTCGGCGCAAGGCGTCCACAGGGCGCAACCCGCGCACCGGCGAGCCGATGGAGATCGCTGCCAGCTCGCAGCCGAAATTCAGGCCGGGCAAGGTCCTCAAGGACGCGGTTCAGTAACTGGACACGACGTGTTGCGGCACTATATCGGCGCGAATTCAGCGGGATGCGTGGGCGCGTAGCTCAGCGGTAGAGCACACCCTTCACACGGGTGGGGTCACAGGTTCAATCCCTGTCGCGCCCACCACGCTTTTCCTTCGGATACGCGATTAACAGGACGCTCGGCGCCGGAGAATCGCTTTGCTTTCAGGGGAGGGCTTTCGACCCGAACTTCGTTTATTGCGCAAGGAAGTCGAGGGGGAGGAGTGGACGCCTGCCGATCGATCGAAGCTCTAGCTAACGTCCATTTCCACCCGTTGCGCACCCGATCCGCCAGACGCATATGCAATCTTTGAGTCAGGGGAGTTGGGTTGGCCCGCTACATACTTCGCGCCACCGGTGCATCCGGACCCATCGAGTTCCAGGAGCGCCTGACAATCGAAGCTGCGCTCGCAAAAGCGCAGGAACTGCGCGACGCCCACTTTACCCACATCACAATCTTCAATGTCCTGACCGGCGTTGAGATCAACGATGTGGAAGCTCTCTTGGTCGCGCATGGCGCCAACGTTCCAAGAACGGGCTAACTAACGCTTCTCACCCATTGCGCGCATTCGCGGAGGCTGTGGCAGGTCAGCCAAAGGCACACGCAGGCACCAGGCTCCGCACAGGGCTATTGCGCAACGATCAGCCCGAACAAGAGCATCAAGGTCAAAGCCAGGGACACGACAAACCAGGGTTGCCTGAAGGCTTCGCGCACGTCCATCTTAGCGCAGCGTCCGGCAGCGTTCGCCGTTCCGCTTTTCCATTTGGATTAGAATGTAAGTCGTGACTCGCGCCGCCAAGCGCCACCGCGGCACGCACCCCTAATCCCTTCATTTCAAGGTGAGGGAAAAGTGTCCTAGATCGCCAGATATTCCGGCTGGAAGCTCGCGACTCGGCGCATCTCGGTCCAGTCGGTGAACTCGATCTCGCGCCCCTTGCGGCGGATCAGGCCCTGACGCTCCATGTCCGCGAGGACGCGGTTGACGTTGACCGAGGTCTGGCCGGTGATGTCGGCGATCTGCTGCTGCGTGAAGGGGTTCATCATGTGCGCGTCGTGGACGTTCATGCGTACCGCGGTCTCGCAGAGCAGGTGCGCCACACGCGCTGTAGAATCGCGCCTTCCGCAATTCACCAGCCATTCGTAGCCGATCGCCTCGTTGCGCTGGATCAGCCGGCGGAAGAAGCGCTGCAGTTCGGGGTGGGCATCGACGATCGGATCGAAGTCCTCGGCGCGTCCAACCATCACCTCGCTTCGGACGATGGCCTGGATCCCATAATCGGCAACACCGTCGCGGGGGAGGATTCCTTCGCCTGGGAAGCGCAGCGCCACGATCTGCCGACGGCCAGTCGAATCGGTCTTGAACTTGGAAAGGATTCCCGAACGCACGAACATCACTTCGTTGCGGCGGGCGCCCTGCTCGCGGAACGGACGGCGAGGTTCGACCTGAACGACGCGGTGCGGCATTTCGTCGAGCAAGTCGGCGAGATGGGTTTCAAGGCCCGCAGAGATCAATGTCTCGCGCAAAGGCACACCGTGCGTTGCCGACTTCAGACGCCGACTCGCCATATGGCCCTCTCCCCAAGGCATTTGACGATGCTCCTCCTTAAGGGGAGAAGCAAGGCTTACACGGAAACTTATACAACATGTATTTATCAAAAGTTTGGGTGAACTATGCTTGGCGCGCGCGCCTTGCGTTCATCGGCGGCGCCCCTTAAGTGCGCGTCGCGGGCAAGGGAACCGCTCCCGATACGCACCGTGGCGATCGTAGCTCAGCTGGTTAGAGCATCGGTTTGTGGTACCGAGGGTCGGGGGTTCAAGTCCCCTCGATCGCCCCATTTTCTAATGACTTAGCCGGGACCGACAGCGAAACAATGACGACGCCCTGGGGCTTGCCCGATTTCGACGAGCACGAAGCCGTCCACTTCATCAGCAACGACGAGTGCGGGCTGAAGGCGATCATCGCCGTTCACTCGACTCATCTTGGACCCGCCGCGGGCGGCGCGCGCTTTTGGCATTATGCGAAGGACGACGAGGCGCTGGTCGATGCGCTGAGGCTGTCGCGCGGCATGAGCTACAAGAATGCGATGGCGGGGCTGCCACTCGGTGGCGGCAAGTCCGTAATTCTCGCGAACCCCGAGCGGACCAAGTCGCCCGACCTGCTCCATGCGTTTGGCAAGGCCGTCGAGGAGTTGGCCGGACAGTATATAACCGCCGAGGACGTCGGGATGAACGTCTCCGATATGATCGAGGTGTCGCGAACGACGAAGTTCGTCGCGGGGCTGCCCAATTCTCCCGGCGACGTCGGCGGCGATCCGGGACCGCACACGTCGCTCGGCGTGTTCCTGGGCATCAAAGCCGCGGTCAAATGGGCTCTCGGCAGGAATGATTTGAACGGGCTTCACATTGCGCTTCAGGGCGCGGGAAGCGTAGCTACGGGGGTGGCGCTCCACGCGTGCGCGGAAGGAGCTCGGCTGTCGATCGCCGACGTCGATCCTGAGAAAGCGAAGAAGCTGGCCGACCGTGCGGGCGGAAAGGTCGTTTCTCCTGACGAGATTCTGACGCTCGAGGCGGACGTGCTGTCCCCTTGCGCGCTCGGCGCGATTCTGGACGAGAAAACGATCCCGGCGCTCAAGGTGCCGGTGGTCGCCGGCGGCGCGAACAACCAGCTCGCTACCCCGCGAGACGGGGAGCGTCTCCAGCAGCGCAACATTCTCTACGCGCCCGATTACGTGATCAACGCGGGCGGGATCATCAACGTCTGCACCGAATATCTCGGCGACGGTGACGCGAGCCTGGTCCGCCACCGCATCGAAGGCATTCCGACGCGGCTCGAGCAAATCTGGTCCGAAGGTGCCGAAACGGGGCGCGATCCCGCGTCAGTCGCCGACGCTATGGCGCAAAGGCTCATCGGCAGGGCATAAGCGCCGCATTGTGCATGCCCTAGCAAACCCCGCGCGATTCCTCCGGATTGCTCGTCCGGCGACGACCTGGTTGTTCGTGGTCGGCCTCGCGCTGGCGGTCGGCGGGATGGTCGCGGGCCTGGCCCTCACGCCGCCGGATTATCTGCAGGGCGATACGGTGCGCATCATGTACATCCATGTGCCATCGGCTTGGCTCGGTATGGCGGGATGGGCAGGCATTGCTGCGGCTTCGGTGAGCCAGCTGGTCTGGCGCCATCCGCTTGCAGCCGTCGGCGGAAGGGCCGTCGCGCCGGCAGGCGCGACATTTGCTGCAATCTGTCTCATCACGGGTTCGATCTGGGGACGGCCGACCTGGGGGACGTGGTGGGAGTGGGACGGACGGCTGACGTCGATGCTGATCCTGTTCTTCCTCTATCTCGGCTACATCGCGCTTGCATCGGCCGAGCGCGAGCGGGGCGGAGAGGGGCGCATGGCCGCCATTTACGGACTCGTCGGAGCGGTGAACCTTCCAATCATCCATTATTCGGTGCTGTGGTGGCGCACGCTCCACCAGGGCGAGAGCATCGGACTTACGGGATCAACCATCGACAACAGCATTCTGTGGCCGCTGCCGCTGACACTCGTCGGCTTTAGCTGCCTGTTCGGAGCCGCAGTCCTCATGCGCATGCGCTCGGAGCTTGCCGAGGCGAAGGTCGAAGCACGCCAGCGCAGGATGGGGACCGCGTGAACGCCTGGCCCTTCGTAACCGCTGCCTATGCAGTCACGATCGCGTTGACTGCGGCGCTCCTGCTGTGGTCGTACGGGTCGATGCGCCGAGCGGAAGCTGCGGCGGACGCACTCAAACGCAAATGAAGCCGAAGAACCAGCGTCTCGTCCTAGTCCTCGCAGCGCTCGTCGCGCTGGTGGCGGCGGTACTACTCGCGATGTGGGGGCTTCGCGACCAGGCGAGCTATTTCTACACCCCCGCCGATATTGCCGCAGGAAAGGCGCGGGACGGTGAGGCGATGCGGCTTGGCGGCATGGTCGAACGTGGGTCGATCAAGCATCTGCCCGACGGGGTCACGATCCGCTTCGTCCTCACCGATGGTAGGGCGGAGACGCCGGTCACGTTCCGGGGCATAGCTCCGGACCTGTTCCGCGAAGGCTCCGGTGCAGTGGCTGAAGGCCGGATGGAACGCGGGTCTTTCGTCGCCGACAATATCCTCGCCAAGCATGACGAGCGCTACATGCCGCCGGAGCTGGGCAACCTCAGCGCTGAGCACAAGGCTGGGAAGACACTCGAGAAATGATCGCCGAAGCTGGCCTCGCGGCGCTGTGGCTCGCGGCCGGGCTGGCAGCGCTGCAATTCGTTCTCATGATCCTCGCGCTTCGCAGCGAATCCGATGTGCGCGGCGCAATGCGCTCGATCGCGGTGGTCCAGGGCATACTGACCCTTATCGCATTCGCAATGCTGCTGATCGTCTTCGCGCGCAGCGACATGTCGGTCGCTTTGGTGTTCGAAAATAGCAACAGCGCCAAGCCCTTCATCTATAAAGTCGCCGGAGCCTGGGGAAACCACGAAGGCTCGATGCTGATGTGGGTGACGATCCTCGCCATTGCGGGCGCGTTTCTTGCGCTGCTGTCGCGACGGACGAGCGAGCGGACGTTGGTCGCGGCGCTCGGTGCGCAGGCAGTGCTTGCGCTTGGCTTCTACGCCTTCCTGCTCTTCGCCTCGAACCCCTTCGCAAGGCTGTGGCCGGCGCCGCCGGACGGGCAGGGACTCAACCCTTTGCTTCAGGATCCCGGCTTGGCCTTCCACCCGCCAACGCTCTACCTCGGCTATGTCGGGCTGTCGGTGGCGTTCAGCCTTGCGGTCGGTGCGCTCCTCACCGGCGAGGTCGATTCACGGCTCGCGCGAGCGATGCGCCCTTGGGTTCTCGCGGCGTGGCTCCTGCTTACGCTCGGTATCACTGCCGGTAGTTACTGGGCCTATTATGAGCTGGGGTGGGGCGGCTACTGGTTCTGGGATCCGGTCGAGAATGCATCCCTGATGCCGTGGCTTGCAGCGACTGCGCTGCTTCATTCGATCAACGTCCTTGCGGCGCGCGGCGCGCTCAAGGCGTGGACGATGATGCTGGCGGTCATCGCCTTCTCGATGTCGATGGTTGGCACCTTCCTGGTGCGCTCGGGCATTCTCACATCGGTCCATGCATTTGCCATCGACCCGGAGCGCGGCACTTTCTTGCTCGCTCTGCTCGCCATCTATGTCGGCGCTGCATTCGCCCTATTCGCGTGGCGCGGAGCGAGCCTGAAGGAAGGGGTGCCGTTCGAGCTCGTCAGCCGCGAGACCGGGCTCGTCATCAACAATCTGATCCTTAGCGTCGTCCTCGGCGTGGTGTTCGTCGGCACGCTCTATCCCTTGTTCGTCGAGGCGCTGAGCGGAGAGAAGCTCTCGGTCGGCGCGCCTTATTTCGACGCCGTTGCGGGACCGCTCGCACTTATCCTCGCGGTGCTCGTCGGCATCGGGCCGCTGATCGCCTGGAGGCGGGAACGGCGGCCCGTCCTAAAGCAGCTGACGATCCCGGCGTTGCTGGCCGCCACGGCGCTTGCGATCACGGTCATCCTGTGGCGCGACATGCATATCCTGCCCAGACTCGGCTTCATGGTCGCAGCCTATCTGGCCGCGGCGAGCATTCTTCCGCTGATCGGCAGAAATCCATTTCGAGCCCCGCTTGCTACGTGGGGCATGGTCGTCGCGCATTTCGGGATCGCGGTGGCATTGCTCGGAATGGCCGCGAACGCAGCTTTCACGAGCGAAACGCTGGCGATTGCGAAGCCGGGAGACATCCTCAACGTCGGTCCCTGGGCCGTGCAGTTGCAGGACGTCACTCCGGTCGCGGGCAAGAACTGGACCGCGGTCGAAGCAGAGCTGCGGGCGAGCCGCGGGCCGGGCATAATCACGCTTGCGCCTCAGTCGCGTTTCTATTCGGACCCGCCGACCGAGACGAGCGAGACGGCGATCCGCACCTTCTGGAACGGGCAGCTCTACACGGTCATCGGCAAACAGGACGTGTCCGGCGCGTGGCAGCTGCGGCTGTGGTGGAAGCCGTTCGTGACCCTAATCTGGGCAGGCGGCGCGTTGATCGCCATTGGCGGAGCGCTCGCGCTCGTCGGCCGCTTGTGGCGCCTCGTGTGGCGCCGGCGACCGGTCGACTCGGAATGGCGGCGGGAGCGCTACGCATGAGCCGCGCCGTCCGCTTCGCGCCCTTGGCTCTGCTGCTGCTCATCATCATTGCGCTGGTGTGGCGACTTGCCACGCCGGTGGATTCCAACGTGCACTCGACGCTGGAAGGAAGGGTGGTGCCGAGCTTCGCGCTCCCCGCGATCGTCCCCAACAAGCCGGCGCTCTCCTCGGCGGATCTTGCAACCGGGCAACCGCATCTCGTCAACGTGTTCGCGAGCTGGTGCGTGCCGTGTGTCACA
>DASQYQ010000294.1:0-2015 GCA_035639115.1 Sphingomicrobium sp.
CTCCCCGGGTCCGTGCTCGCCAGTCTCGAAGCGAGCGAGAGTCCGCTCACGCCACCAGCGCAGCCGAGGCCGAAGACCGGCACCCGGCGGATGTTGTTGCGAAACCCAATCCTTGACGCGACCCGCGCTTCGAGGCTCGGCGTAGCGATCCCCGTGGTGGAGACCGTGACCACGCCATCGATCTGCTCCGGCATGAGTCCCGACTTTTCGATTGCCGCCGAGGCGGCTTCGACAAACAGGTTCTCGGCGGCTTCCAGATAGAGCGCGTTGCGATCACGCCAGCCGTGGTCAGCCATGTACCATTCCTGGGGAGCGACGATGTGCCGCCTAGCGATGCCCGCATTGTCGAACACGCCGGACAGGCGGTCGAACAGCGCCTTCCTTCCGCCAAACGCCTCGCGTGCGAGTTCCTTCGCCTCGCCTTGCGTTACGATGTAGGGAGGTACCGCGGTGGCCAACGAGAGGAGGCTGCAAGGCTCTGTCATGCGTCTATAGAGCGGAGGAACCGCGTTTTGGTTCAAATATAGCAGCTAGGAGGGCCCATTAAGCTTCGGTCGGTACAGTTGAGTGCTCTTCTCGTGCTTGCGGCATGTGGCACGTCGGCGCGGACGAATGCTCAGGATCCTGGGAGTTCAAGCGGATCGACCCGACCTGCCAATCTCGCACCCTCAAGCCGGCCTTTCGTGACTGCCAAAATCGCGACCTTCGACGATCCATGGGCGATGGCTTTCCTCCCAAACAGTTCCTCGGCGCTCGTCACTGAGAAGCCCGGACGCGTCTGGTGGATCGACGTGAACACGGGCCAGCAGATTCCGGTCACCGGCGTTCCGCGCGTCGTCGTGAACGGCCAGGGTGGATTGCTCGACATCGTTCTCTCGCCGACGTTCGCGAGCGATGAATTCGTCTATCTGACCTATGCAGAGCCGTCGGCGAACGGCGGCAGCGGCCTCGCGATGGCGAGGGCGAAGTTCGTTCGGACGGGAGACGCCGCGAGCCTGAATGACCTCCGCGTGATTTGGCACGATCCCGCTGGAGGAAGGGGCGGACAATTCGGCGCGATCATCGCCTTTTCCCCTGACGGCAAGTCGCTGTTCCTGACCTCGGGCGAGCGCCAGCGCTTCACGCCAGCTCAGGACCCGAGCCAGCCGGTCGGCAAGATTCTGCACCTGACGCTCGAGGGGAAGCCGATGGCGGGCAACCCATGGTCGGGGAAGACCGGCGCCGAGAGTGTGACGGTTATCGACCCGCCCAGCGACACTGAGGCCGCAGAGCATGCCGACGGGCGGCAGCTAAAATGGCCGGGGCCGAACCTCACGCCCGCAGAGACATGGTCGCTCGGCCACCGTAATCCTTACGGGCTCGCATTCGCTCCCGACGGCCGGCTGTGGGAAACCGAAATGGGGCCGCGCGGCGGCGATGAGCTCAACCTCATCCTACCAGGCAAGAATTACGGCTGGCCCCTGGTTTCACAGGGCGAGAATTATAACGGCGTGCCGATTCCCCGGCACTCGAGCCGGCCGGACTTCATGCCGCCTAAGCTCTATTGGGTGCCGTCGATCTCGCCTACGACCCTGCTCTTCTATTCGGGCAAGCTGTTCCGGCAGTGGAAGGGAGACGCGCTGATCGGCTCTCTGTCGGGACAGGTGCTCGTCCATGTGCGGATCCAAGGCGACGTCGCGAGGGCGCTCGACCAATGGGACATGGGGAGTCGGATCCGGTTCGTCGTGGAGGGACCGGACGGCGCGATCTACCTGCTCGAAGATGGCTCGAACGGCCGGCTGCTCAGGCTTTCGCCGGGGCGGCGGGGGAGCGGCTGACGGAACTCGCGCGCGAGCGCGTGGTAAAGCTTCTCCTTGCAAATGAGGCGTGCGGAGAAATCGGCGATCAGCGCGGAAGCGAAGAGGGGCAGGACCATTCCGCGGCTCGCCGTCGCCTCCATGATGATGATCACGGCGGTGAGCGGCGCGCGGACAACGCCGGTGAAATAAGCGATCATCCCCAGCAGGACGACGGCT
>DASQYQ010000295.1:0-3937 GCA_035639115.1 Sphingomicrobium sp.
CCGTCTGCAATCTGGGCTCGGTCAATCTCGTCGCGCACATGACGGCCAACGGCCTGGATTTCCAGAAGCTGAGAAAGACCATTTCGACCGCGATGCGCATGCTCGACAACGTGATCGACATCAACTACTACGCGGTCGAGAAGGCGCGCAACTCGAACCTGAAGCACCGGCCGGTAGGCCTCGGCATCATGGGCTTCCAGGATTGCCTGCACCAGCTGCGGCTGCCGTATGCTTCACCGGAGGCGGTCGAGTTCGCCGATCGCTCCATGGAGATGGTGGCTTATTGCGCGTACTGGGCCTCCACCGAGCTGGCCGAGGAGCGTGGCCGCTACGCCTCGTTCCAGGGCTCGCTCTGGGAGCGCGGCATCCTGCCACAGGACACGCTCGATCTGCTCGCCGCCGAGCGGGGCGGCTACGTGGAGATCGACCGTTCCGCGACCCTCGACTGGGAGGCGCTGCGCACCCGCATCCAGCGGCACGGCATGCGCAACTCCAACTGCATCGCCATCGCACCGACCGCGACCATCGCCAACATCATCGGCGTGTCGGCCTCGATCGAGCCGACCTACCAGAACCTGTTCGTGAAGTCGAACCTCTCGGGCGAGTTCACCGTAGTGAACGACTATCTCGTCGCCGACCTCAAGCAGGCCGGTTTGTGGGACGAGGTGATGATCGCCGACCTGAAGTACTTCGACGGCAACCTGGCGCGCATCGACCGCGCCCCGGCCGAGCTCCGGCGGCTGTACGCGACGGCCTTCGAGATCGAGCCGAGCTGGCTGGTCGAGGCGGGGGCGCGGCGGCAGAAGTGGATCGACCAGTCGCAGTCGCTCAACATCTATATGGCGGGAGCCTCGGGTCGCAGGCTCGACGAGACCTACAAGCTCGCGTGGCTGCGCGGCCTGAAAACGACCTACTACCTGCGCGCCATGGGCGCCACCCATGCCGAGAAGTCGACCACCAAGGCGGGCGCCCTGAACGCCGTGCCTACTGCGCCCGAGGCGATGGGCGTCGCTGCGGAGGCGGCGGTCAAGATGTGCGCCATCGATAATCCCGACTGCGAGGCGTGCCAGTGAGAAAGCCGGGCGCCAGCCGATGATCACGCTCGGCGGCCGCAGCTTCAACGGCCCCTTCCTCGCGCCACTCTGGCAGGCGCCTCAGGCTGCCGGTCTCTATGCCGTGCTGGTCCCGGGTTGGCGGCTGCTCACCTTCCGCGCGCTGCACTTCGGCGAGACGCCCGACTTCTCGGCCAACGGCGTGAAGTCGCACGCGCGCTACGCCGAGTGGCTGTCGATCGCCGGAACCGAGTGGAACCTCTACATCGCCACCCACGAGATGTCGTTCTCCACCGAGGCGCAGCGCCTGGCCGCCGAACGGGCGCTGCTGCGCGATTACAAGCCGGAATTCCGGGAAGTCGACGGAAAACAGGTCCCCAGCCTGCGCACCCTGCTGCTCGCGCAGGCGATGCGCAACCCAGAGGAAAAGTGACCGGATGCTGAAATTCGAAGACATCGCTCCGCAGCCCGCCTTCGTGCCGGCGAGCGTCGCGACCGAGCCGCGCGCCGAGCCGCAGCACCTGCGCCGCGTGTCGGTCGAGGACAAGCGGGTCATCAACTCGAAGGCCGACCTCAACCAGCTTGTCCCCTTCAAGTACAAGTGGGCCTGGGAGAAGTATCTTGCCGCCTGCGCCAACCATTGGATGCCGCAGGAGATCAACATGAGCCGCGACATCGCGCTCTGGAAGGATCCGCGCGGCCTGACCGAGGACGAGCGGCGAGTCGTGAAAAGAAACCTCGGCTTCTTCGTGACCGCCGACTCGCTCGCCGCCAACAACATCGTGCTCGGCACCTATCGGCACATCACCGCTCCGGAGTGCCGGCAGTACCTGCTGCGCCAGGCGTTCGAGGAGGCGATCCATACCCACGCCTACCAGTACATCGTCGAGAGCCTGGACCTGGACGAGTCGGAGATCTTCAACGCCTACCACGAGGTCGCCTCGATCCGGGACAAGGACGAGTTCCTGGTACCGTTCATCGACACGCTGACCGATCCGTCCTTTCGGACCGGCACGCCGGAGGCCGACCGGGAGCTGCTGAAGAGCCTGATCGTCTTCTCCTGCCTCATGGAGGGCCTGTTCTTCTACGTCGGCTTCGTACAGATCCTGGCCCTCGGCCGGCAGAACAAGATGGCCGGAGCGGCCGAGCAGTACATGTACATCCTGCGCGACGAGTCGATGCACTGCAATTTCGGCATCGATCTCGTCAATCAGATCAAGCTCGAGAACCCGCACCTGTGGACGGTCCAGTTCCGGGAAGAGGCGCAGGCGCTGTTCCGTCGCGCCGTCGAGCTCGAATACCGTTATGCGGAAGACACCATGCCGCGCGGCGTGCTCGGCCTCAACGCGCCGATGTTCAAGGAATACCTGCGCTTCATCGCCAACCGCCGCTGCCAGCAGATCGGCCTCGAGACGCTCTATCCCGGCGCGCAGAACCCGTTTCCGTGGATGAGCGAGATGATCGACCTCAAGAAGGAGCGCAACTTCTTCGAGACGCGGGTCATCGAGTATCAGACCGGCGGAGCGCTGAATTGGGAGTGACGCGCTAAGTGATGTTTTCTCGCAACGATGTGAAGCGCTGAGCAGTCGCGAGGGGGAGCAATATGGATGAGGAGTGGGACGAAATGCATAGAATCACGGCATGCAAGGCCGAGGAAGATTACAGGCTCTGGCTGCGCTTCGAGGACGGACTCGAGGGCAGCGTGTTCCTCGGCAACCTGCTCGAGATCGGCGCGTTCCAGCTCTGGCGCGACGTGCGCGAGTTCGAAAAGGTGAGCGTCGACCCGGATACGTCGACGGTCACCTGGGAAGGCGGTATCCGGCTCGACAGCGACATCCTGTATCAAGAAGTCGCCTCACGCTCCCACCCCATTCAGCATGCCGGCGGCGGCAACTCCCCGTCGGCGGTTGGATAGTCCGCGCCGCCAACGGCCGGGCTTCTCTTGTTCAACAACCTTGAAGGAGATCGAGATGGCGAAGAAGAAAGCGAAAAAAGGCGGAAAGAAAAAGAAGAAGTCACTGAAGACAGCTGGTAAGAAAAAGGCGGCAGGCAAGAAGAAATCCGCCAAGAAGAAGAAAAAGGCGGAGAAGAAGAAAAAGGCAGCTCGAGCCGCCACCCCTGAGGCCAGCCCTGCGGCAGCGATGACGAGTCCGGCAGCAGCGTCATCGGGCGAGAGTTCCGGCGCGCAGCCCGCGCTGAACCCGGCAGCCGCCTGGCCGTTTCCCACGGGATCCCGGCCGTAAACGGGATCCCAAGGGAAGCGGGCCGGGGCGCAAGCCCCGGCCAGGCCTCGAAGCTCAGCGGACCGGCTTGGTCCAATCGGCCCAAGAAACGAAGACCTGGGCCGGTCCGCGAGGCTTCACTCCGAGGGCCTATTCTAGCGGCCCACGCCTCCTCCAGGACTGCAAAAGCGGTGTCGAAACAAACGTTTCGCAACCGCTTTGCAGGTCCTTTGGAATGTCGCTAAGCGATTGACAATATAGGAAAAAGTTCACTATTATCGCGGCGCCGCATAGGACCATGCGGCGCTCTAATCGGCCTTCTGGCGCTCCCGAGGACGCCCGTAGGCCGGCCGGCCGGGATGCCATAGGGAGCCAATAACCAAGCCCATGGTCCGAAGGCCACCCCCCAATTCGGAAGCAACGCCTTCTCAAAAGGAGGACGGACATGGACGGAGCAAGGGACCTGAAACGCGCAATACGTCACGTACTCGCGAGCCTCACGACCGGTCTCGCGCTCGTCGGCTTTGCCGCCGTCTGTGGCGCAATTCTCGCGGCGCTCGACGGCGATGCCGTGCGCGATGCCCTCCCGCTAGTCGCCGCCGAAGCCGCGCCCGCTCCGACGATCATCGCGGAGGGCACGATCTCCGCTGCCGCGGTGGAGAC
>DASQYQ010000296.1:0-3424 GCA_035639115.1 Sphingomicrobium sp.
TGGCTGTCCTCCGTCAGATGCTTGGGCCCGGCACCAGTCGTGAGCCCGTACTTTCATCTTAATGGGGGGCAGCCACCTTCGGCCACTCGAGCATCGCAGGCGCCGACCCCGCGATTACTCCATGTCGGTCATCGCAACACATGCTGCCAAACCCTCCGCCGAAGTGTGACTATCTGCCGGCGCTCATCTCGCATGGGCGCCGGCCCCATTTGGCCGTTTCAGACAGGCTCCTTGGGGCGGACGGCCAGCAAAGTCGGGACCTTACCGCTTCCCGGCCCATCCCTTGTAAGCGTCAGCCGATCTACGCGGCGCAGCTCCTGACGAACGATGATCGCGTGCGCATGGCCAGGGGCGGGGTAACCGGCAAGCTGATCGCACCGAGCCTTGGAGGAGGCGAGTTCGCTAGAGGACGCGGCGCCAAGCCGCCTCGGCGTGTCGTCGCGAACAATGGGTGCAGGCGCCCCGCAGGCCACCATTCAAACGGAGCAGGACATGTCCACATTCAAGGAATCCGCGATTAAGGATGGCGATCGCATCGATGCGGCCGACATCCCCAGCGCGCTCACACGCGCACCATTGACCTACGCTAACGGCGCGACGCAGGTCTTCACGTCGGATGGGCGCACCGTTTACAGTGAGAGAGGGAAACCTTCGCCGGGCGAATGGAAAGTGGACGATGACGGGCGGTTCCAGTCGTTCTGGCCACCGTCGGAATACACCAACTACGACCTAACCTGGATTGCCGATTCACACGGCGAGGCCATCGGGATCAGGTTTGCTGATCCGGAACGGGAAGCAACGTTCGAAGGACGATACAACCGAGGATAAGCTCGCCGCGTGTCGCCTCAATGAGTCAAGCGGGCCTGCTCGGACAGGCTGACGCATTGCCACGAACCATCAACTTCGAAGGACGTCCTTTCCAATTCACTGGCCCCTATGTCGGCGGCTAGCGTGGGCTTTGGGCAGAAAGCTGACTCTAGCCGGCAGTCCGCTAGCGGCCACGACCTACCGCCACGGCCGGCTTCTCAGTTTCCGACGAAACGCTCAACTTGGAGAATAGCGATGAAGATCGATCTTACCGGCAAGAAGGCCATTGTGACTGGGTCGACCGAAGGGATCGGCTTCGCGATCGCTCGGCAGCTTGCGGAAGCGGGCGCTGCTGTGATCGTGAACGGGCGCACGCAGGCCAAAGTGGATGCGGCCGTCGCGCGCCTGAAGGAGCTTAGCCGGGCAACCCACGTGAGCGGTGCAGCCGCCGACGTATCGACCGTGGAGGGCTGCGACGCGCTTCGACACTCCTCGCCCGAATGCGACATTCTTGTGAATAATGCGGGGATTTTCCAGCCGATCGACTTCTTCGAGGCCGATGACGAGGTTTGGGACCGCCATTGGCAGGTCAATGTTATGTCGGCAGTTCGCCTGTCCCGGATCTATCTTCCGGGAATGCAGCAACGCAATTGGGGCCGGGTGATTTTTCTCGGATCGGAGTCCGGCTTCAACATCCCAGTTGAAATGATCCACTACGGGGTCAGCAAGACTGCCGACATTGCCGTGGCGCGCGGGCTGGCCAAACGAATGGCCGGTACGGGCGTGACCGTTAATTCGGTCCTCCCCGGACCGACCTTGTCCGAAGGTGTCGTCGAAATGCTCAAGGACGCTCAGGCGACCAGCGGAAAGCCGGTCGAACAGGTGGCAGCCGAGTTCGTGCGACAGCATCGCTCCAGCAACATCCTTCAGCGCGCCGCGTCGGTAGACGAGGTCGCGAACCTCGTTACCTACGTTGCGTCTCCACTCTCCTCCGGCACGACTGGTGCGTCGCTTCGCGTAGATGGCGGAACAATCGACACGCTCTGATTGCCAAGCGCGGGATCGAACCGCTGACCGAAGGTTTGGCGCTCCCGGCTGGGCTAAGATCAACGGCGTAAAGCTCGGTTGCGAACCTTAGAAGCAGATGTTTTGCTTTCGACCCCAAGCCGACATGTGGTGCGTTAGATCGGCACGATGACAAGCACTTTGTGACACCGTTCAGTGCGTGCCCCTGCAATCACCGCCATAGAACTTACCGCCCTCCCCGACCGTGGATGGAGTTCGTTGGAAGCATAGTTTGCGAGCGCCGCCGTGTGGGGCCCTCATCTCAACATCCTGGCCAGCTGGCGTCTCTCTTCGGAGCACGTCAACTGCTGCCGTCTTCACCGTTGAGGCTGTTGGAGCTCGATGCGCCCGAAGCGTTAACAATCATCGTTCGTCGAGTCGTGACTCAAGCTCCGGCGGATCTTCGCCGAACGGCCGATCGATGATCGTCAAGACCTCCGGCGCGACGAAGACGCGGTTGCGCTTGTATCCAGTCTTTTCTTGCAGGATTCCTGCATCGGACAATTGCTCGATCGCGGTCATCGCCGCAGGGTACGAGACCTTGAGAAGCTCCCCAAGCCGCTTGGCCGTAATGACCGGATAGGACGCGAGAAGGTCGAGCGAGCGGGCGGCGGCCGAGCCGGAGCGGAACTTGCGTCTTCTCGCCCAGCTCATTTCAAGCGTCTTGAGGGCCTTGCGGGTCACCAGCAGCTCCGCGACGGTTCCGCTGATCGCGTCCGCCATGAATGCGGTCGCCATCGCCCAGTTAAGTTTTTGCTGCGCCGCCTTGAGCGATGCGTAATAGGCGTCCTTGTGCGCTTCGATGTATGGCGAGAGATACAGCGGAATCTCTTCGTCCGCTGCCATCATCAGGGGCAGCAGCAAGCGCCCGGCGCGACCATTGCCGTCGCGGAAGGGGTGGACCGCCTCGAAATGCGCGTGCGCGACGGCCATGCGGGTAATCAGGCTCTGAGTCATGACCTGCATGCCTTCTCCGCGCATATAGCGCATTGTGTCTTCGAGGCAGGGCTCAACGTGCCGAGGCGGCGCGGGGTTGTAAGTTGAGTAAGCGATGTTCCTGACCCCACCGATCCAAACGACTGTCTTGCGCCATTCGCCAGGAATGTCGGCATAGTCGGCGTCGTTCTTCATCGCCTCGCGGTGGAGCGAGCGGACGAGATCGAGCGTGAAAATGCCTTTGCCTTCTTCTGAAGCCCGCGGAATTAGCTGTTCGAGCGCGCGCGCATAGTCGCGAACCTGAAGAGCGGCGTCGCGCGCATCGTCGCCGCCCGTCTCCTCGACAGTCAGGAGCTCGTCGAGCGTGCTGTTGGTACCTTCGATTGCCGAGCTTGAAACGGCTTCGCGGCGCGTGAGCAGCCGACTGACCACGAACGGGTCGTGAAACTCCTGGGCCAGGAGCTTCGCTTGCGCCAATGCCTCGGTCGCGCGCTGATGGCTCCTGAGCGCATCGCCAAGCACGATGGCCTGTTCGGGTGGAGGAGGCGGAACGACGCCGTAATGGTTCGCGAAGGGCTCGGGCAAGCGCTCAAGGCGTTCTCGAACGGCATGACAA
>DASQYQ010000297.1:0-9870 GCA_035639115.1 Sphingomicrobium sp.
CCTGCCTGGTCGTCGGCGCGCCCCTTGAACGGCCCCGTGTAGACAAAGCCGCCGCCCAGATAATGGTCCAAGGGATTGACCCGGTCATTGGCGACACCGAACCGAAGCCAGCCGCGCA
Organism: Sphingomicrobium sp.; assembly: GCA_035639115.1. GTDB lineage: Bacteria > Pseudomonadota > Alphaproteobacteria > Sphingomonadales > Sphingomonadaceae > Sphingomicrobium. Next base: position 119 of record DASQYQ010000297.1, read on the forward strand.
GCCCCTTCCCCCCCGTATTGGAGCGCCGGGTGAACCGCCGCTCGACGGTCAGGTAAGCGCCGTCACTGCCGTCCGTCATCACCGGCTCGCCGGCCCGAGCGCTGGCGAGGATGTCGGCGAACTTCGACGTATAGCCCCACGCACCGAGGACCGCGCGCGTTCGCCCGGCTTGGTATTGCACCTCGCCGACGAGCAGCGCACCGTCGCCGTTGCCGAGCTCGATGGAAACCAGCCGTTTGGGATGGTCGGGATCCCCGGGCACGCCGTCGAGCACGGCGGCCCTTACAGTCCACGCGTCGGCTAGCTGGTAATCCCCCCGAACCGCGAGCGAGGTCACCGGGAAGATCGAGGGCCCGTTCCTGCCGGACTGCGAGAAGTCGGGGCCGATCCCGTGGCTCGCGGTCACGAACAAGGCGCCGGTCTCCTGTACGTCGAACTCCGAATTTAGGTCGAACAGACCGATCTTCACCGAACCTTTGTCGGCCGCGACCTTCTGCTCGATCCACGCTTCGTAAAGCCGGGCTGCTCGGACCTGGGTCTCGATGTTCGACGAGTCCTGGAAATTGCCGACCAGGCTCCTGCTCATTCCGACGCCGTTGTTGGTGAGGCCATAGATGAAAAGAGTCGCGCCGTGCCAGCCGAACGCGCGCCCGGCATCGACTGTCACCGTCAGGTCGAGATTATCTAGATAGCGGGTGCCGGTTCGAAGGCCGCCGCTCGCATTGTGCCAGACGTCAAATGTGTAGACGATCGACGTATCGATCGCGTCCGGGAGATTCAGCGGGGCGAGGCCCGGAATATGCGGAGTCGTCGATTCAGGCCCCGCCGGATCCGCCCGCGCCTCCTGTGCACTCAAAAGCGCGAGTAGCACCTGGAGGAAGCATGCGACTGAACGCTTTTGCCGCTGAACCCCCATTCTCTATTGATCGCATTCGTCAGCACCGCCGACAAGCGCGGGGGACAGGCACAAACGGCCCGGGAATGGTGCACCGAGCCGTTCGTAGGGGACCCGGTGCGTAAAGATATGATGGTGTTCCGAGTCCCGCGAAACCCTTAGCACAAAGCCGGCAAGCCATCCCTTGCCAATCTCTGCCGTTCGGCCCCCATCCCTCAGGATTAATGCCGATGGTCTTTTGACCGCCAGGCTTCAGCCTCGTCGCAATGGGGGGCCTGTCCAGCCTTGCTCGATTGTCGGCGGCCATGCTCGCTGTCTCAGCGTCACCCGCTTTGGCCACCGACCTGCCGCCCAATGTCCAGGACATGCTTCGCGAAGCCTATCCCAAGGAACGCCAGACCGTCGTCAATGTCCTCAAGCGCCTCTATCCGGATTCGACCGCGGAGATCGACGCGATCGTCAAACAGGTCGACGAGCGGCGCAAGGCCCAGGTCGAAAGCATGGGCTTTGTCGAAGGTCTCCGCGGCGAGGTCGCGGCCGGCGGCTACGTTTCGACCGGCAACACCCAGGAATGGGGCGTCAGCGGCACCGCCGCGATCAGGCGCCAGGGAAGGACCTGGAGTCACTCGCTCGACCTCCTGGCCGACATCAAGAACGAGGATCATCAGCGGGTCACCGACCGGCTCGCCGCATCCTATTTTCTCCGCCGCAACTTCACCGGCTCACCCTGGTTCGCCGTCGGCGGCCTTCGCTACGAACGCGACGAGTTCGCCGGCTTTTCGAGGCGGTTCGGTCAGTTCGTCGGCGGCGGATACCAGCTCGTGAACAACGACCGGCTGAAGTGGGACGTGATGGCCGGCCCGGGATTCCGCCAAACGCGCTTCGTCGATGCTCCGCACGAAAGCCAGTTCGGCATTTACGCGCGCTCGACCTTCGCTTGGCAGGTGACCGACACGTTGAAGTTCAGCGAGGAAGTCAGCGCGGCAATGGGCAAAGGCAATGACAGCTACGTGTCCACGACTTCGCTGACGACCGACATTTACGGCGACTTCGCGCTGCGCCTTTCACTCGTCGGCGAGGTCGAGACCGATCCGCCGCCCGACCGGAGGAAGGTCGATACCTACACGCGAGGAACGATCGTCTACACCTTCGCCCCGCACTGAAGTCCCGTACCTCGAGCGCTACTGAAGCGAAGCGAGCTGGTTCTGGCTGCGCGGGTCGAGATAGGTGATCGTGATCGGCACTGGCTGCGGAATTAGGATGTGCTCCTCGGGCGTGCCGTCAGTCGGCGGATCCTTTCGGAGCAGCCATTTTGCGAGCCTCTGCGCGTCCTCGAGCCGGACACAGCCATGGCTCAAGTCGCGCTTGTCCTGAGCGAACAATTCCTTCTTCGGCGTGTCGTGGAGATAAATCCCGTCGCCGTTCGGAATGTCGAACTTGAAGTGGCCTAGCGAATTGGCGGGGCCGGGAAGCTGGCGAACGTAAACCTTGGCGTCGCCCGCCGCGACGGCCTTCCAGTCGACGCTGTCTGCCGGAAGCACCTGCGCATCGTTCGCGAAGGCCGTGACCACCTGATAGCCCTGGTGGTTGAGATAGGCGTCGCCGTCCTGGAGGACGCGCGGAGCGATGACCGCCTTCGCTACGTCAGGAGTCACGTGCCAATAGGGGTTCAGAGTCTCGTACTGGAGGACGCTGTTCAGCTCCGGTGTCGGCGTGTCGGGCTTTCCGACGATCACCTTCATCGAATCCTGAACGCGGCCGTTCTCCATCATGTAGAGCCTGGCGGAATTGGCGTCGACCAGGATGTAGCGGCCGTATTTGGGGATCTGCGCGCCCTGCACCGAATCGACGTAGAGCTGGGGAGCGATGCTTCCGGCGATCGGTCCGAGCACCGGGGAGTATAGCGAGACTCCGAATGCGCCTGCGCCCAAGGCGAGGAATGCCGCGCCCGCGATCAAATATCTTCGGTTGTGAGACGACATTGCCCCTATCGCCCTTCTTGCAGCGCGCAATTACCACGAACGTCGGTTCGCCGACAATCAGCGAATACCTGACCCTGCAACTTGCCTGTCGGGTGGTGGCGAACCTCAGCGCTGTTCCGGCTTGAGCTGGTTCAGCTTAGCCTCTTCCTCGGCCAGCAATTGGCTGAGAGTCGCGCGCACCCGGTCGTCGGTGCAGCTATCGAGCTGATCCTTGAACCGCTTGATATTCTGTTCCGCAAGAAAGCGCTCCAACCCCGAATCTCCCGCCCGAACGGAAACCCGCTTCGGCTCGGTACGCGACTGGAGGGAATGCGGGTCGGGATGCCAATTAACATAGATCAGCGGCCGCTGCACCTTGTGTTTGAATGAAGATCCCTGGCTAGTTCGCCGACACCTGATCCGCGCTTGCGGCGAGCCGCTGCTTGAGCGCCGCGATTTCCTCCGCCTCGAGCTCTTCGATCCCGGCAAGCTCCTTGCGCGCGTACCGCTCGGCACGAAGCAATTCGTCGAGCTTCGCATGCATCGCGACATCGCGGCGGCGGTCATCCTCCTCGCGCAGCTTCTGCCGGTTGAGGACCATCTGTGTTAGGGTGATTGCAAGGATCGAAAGCGTCGCCGTCAGGACATCCGTAGGAAGCCCTGATCCCCACCACGCGATGCAGAACAGGATCACAGCGGCTTGAGTGAAAGGCTGCGCTGCAGCGTCCGCTACCCAAGCTGATAGATTGTGCCCGGCTGCGGCGATCGTCTCGGATAGTCGGCGGGGTTGCATTTGCTACGCCCTTGCGGCTCGTCGACTATCTTCACCCGCTTCCGACCTTGTGCCGGTGAGCCAGTTCCAAACGAGTGCGAAGACGAGCCCAAAGAAGGCTCCAACACAGAAAGTGAGCGCCACCAGCGCGATGGCCGTCCCCATCACGAACGGAGCAAGCTCATAATGCAGCTGAATGAAGTGAAGCCTGAGGACAAAGTCCATGATCGGCTTGGCCGCGCCCGCCGCCACCAGCGTCACCCAGATCAGGTGCCACAATCCGACGACTGTCCCGACTGCAATCCCTGCCTTCGCTGGGTTGACGCGCTTCATGATTAGCCTCCTGGCTCATGCCGGGACCAGCCGATTGCAAGTCTCGCTAAACGGCTGGGCTCACTGCTTCCAGGCGATTGGGAGCCTTGGCCCCTGCACCCAGCAGGCAGCGGAGCTCGTAGGCGATCGCCAGCTGTTCATGCCTCCGGCGAGCCGCGGCAACCGTTGATTTCCGTGCCGCGTCATGCTCCTCGAGCGCCCGTTGGAGGTAATAGGCTCCGTCGTTTCGCTTCATAAAGTAATGACACCAAATTTCCGCCGGGCCACCAATACGCATTGTTACGGAGCCCGCTGGTCTGAGCACTACCATCGCCTCACCCTCGTCGTTCGTGGTGAGGTGGACGCCATGCACCGCGCGGTTTCGGCGCTTGTCGAGACCGTCCTGAAGAGCGGCCCGCGCCGTTTCCAAGGCCTGAGTAACCTTCCGGTCGACACGGATGTGTCGCGCGAGATTTATTGCCATGTTGACGCGCGGCCCCATGTCGAGGCCACCCGTGACTATCTTGCCGCTGTCTGCGTCGAGGTTGAGCATCCACCAAATGGCGTGGGCAATCTGAAACTCTAGGTTCGACCATTGAATGCAGACCATTCCCGATGCCAGCTTGTCGGAGCACACTTTTCGGATTGGATACGGTCATGACGGAAGCCGATCAAAAGCGAGAGGATGACGTGTTGCGGCGGATGCTGGCGACAAAGCCGCGCCCGCACAAAGACGAGCCTAAGAAGGGCAAGCGCAAGCGCAGTTAGGCTGACTCGTGCTCCTCGGCGGGAACGACCTTAAGCCGCAGCCCCATGCCGCTCAGGATTGCTTGAATAGTCACGAAGGACGGATTTCCATCCTGTCCCAGCGCCTTATAGATGCCCGGGCGGCTTACGCCACTGCGGCGGGAAAGGTCGGAGACACCGTGCGAACGCGCAACGGTGGCGAGCGCCTCTCGCAATTCCTCCGGCGTGGAATCCTCTTCTAGGTAGGCGTCTAGGTATCCCGCGATTGCTTCCGCTGTGTTCAGATAATCAGCGGAGTCGAACTGGGTAGTTTGAACCTTCGCCATCATAGTCCCCTTGCCAAGTCCTTCGCCTCTTCGATGTCGTCACGCTGGCCAGACTTATCGCCACCGCACAGGAGAACGATGATCTGTGACCCGCGATTCACGAAATAGAGGCGATAGCCTGGGCCATAGTGAATCCTCATTTCCGAGATGCCTTCCCCTACGGAGCCGACATCTCCCAAGTTGCCTTTGCCCGCCCTGTCCAGCCTCTTCAGGATGCGACCACGGGCTTGATCGTCCCGCAGTGCAGCTAGCCAAGTTACAAACCTCGGATGCTGCTGCACGTCGACCAATTAACTGTCTCCCATAGTTTACAGGAGTGGGAAAGTCAACTGGGGAGTTGACTGGCGGCGACGATTCGGCAGCGGGAAGCTGACTCCAACATAGGTTAGAGTCCAGCGTTAGCCTGTATCAAAGCATTGAAATCTCAGTCGCGCTAAAGACTGGCCGCCGAATGTCAGACGATCCCGACGATCCTGCCCGCCAAGGCGAGGTTGCAGAGCGGTTGCTTCGCCGCGCAGCGGAGCTTCGCGAGGTAGCGAACGACAATGCTAGCGAGTCCAGCGCTTTCGACGCTGGCCAAGCTGACGAGGGGCCTGATAGTAATTAGGCGGCGAGCGCAGCAGTCCGCCGATAGGTGAGACATGAACCAAGCGGTTTTGTAGTTAACGCCCAACATGCGGCGGATCTGATGGGCAGAAACGCCCTTCTTCCCCGCGCACAGCAGGTGGTTGCAGAGCAGCCATTTGTTCAACGGGATTTTTGAACGCTCGAATACGGTTCCAACCGTAACCGTGAATTGCTCGCGGCACTTGTTGCACTGGAGCAGGCCGTCGCGGTGCTTCTTGCCTTCCAGGCGCGTCACATGGCAGAGCCGCAGTGAACGCACTGAGGAATATCGCCCCAGCGCAGCGCCTCTAGGTGGTTACGCGCCGCTACGGGGTCGATGAAGCGAGGAGCAAGAATGTCCATGCCCGCACAGTGCAATTATGGCTTCTCGCGCGTGCCCAGGAGCTCAATTCCAAAAAGACGGCCGCGGGCAATGCGATCGTTGTCCCGCCGTCGGATTTCACACGGCCGAGCGCAGCCGACTAAGCAAGGCCGTCACTCACTCCCGTGCATATGCAGGAAGCGTGGATCGAAGTCGGCGATATCTTGAAGGAGTTCCCAATCCGGCACGGTGATCATGCGTCCATTGCGGCGAATGGCTCCCTCGACCGTCAGCTGGCGCAAGATTCGATTGACGTGGACCGAGGTCAGCCCGGTCGCGTCCGCGATCTGCTCCTGAGTGAAGGGCAGCTCGAACATTTCTGAATAGAGTTCCTGGGCCCGCGCGCGGACGAGGATTTCGCACAAGAGATGAGCAATCCTCTGACGGGCGTCCCTGCGGCCCGTGTTGACGACCCATTCGCGGAAGATAGCGGCGTCAGCAAGGAGCGTCGCCGTGATCGCCCGGCTAACTTCCGGCTGTTTGTCGATGAGGGCATTGATTACGTCCGAGCGGACGCAGGCGATGGTGCTGTCGACGCACAGCTGGACGCTGCAATCGGGCTCGCTGAGGAACAGGCAGTCGAAGTCGAGCGGATCGCCGGCAATGCTGAACGACACGATCTGCCGGGTCCCTTCGCTCATATGCTTCTGACGCTGGGCGAATCCGGCAACGAGAACCGAGGCCTCCTTCGGCAGGTCGCCTTCGCGCAGAACATATGAATGTTTCGGGCGTTTGATCAGCCGCCAGGGTAATGAAGCGACAGCGTCGCAAGCTTCTCGGCTGGGACTGCCGTGAAGCTGCAGCCTGCGAACGAAGCGCCAAAGTTCGTTTTCGGCCATTGAGGTCTGTAGTGATCAGGTCCCGAGCGTGGATCGTCCTGCCTTACCACGGAATGGCTGCACAGACCCATACGGTGTTAGACTATGGGTGACCAACCTAGATTAATATTTTATGATTGTGAACGGCCCTGCGCCACACTTGGAAGGAGGTCGGATGCCGCTATTCTTCTTCCATCTCAGAGATGGAACCGACACGCTGATCGATGAGGAGGGCGCCGACCTGAGCGGAGCTGACGAAGCGCGCGCGGCTGCCGTCACGCAAGCAAGGAGCATCATCAGCCACGACGCCTTGAAAGGCGTCATTGACCTCAAGCAGCGGATTGACGTCGTCGATCAGGCCGGCACGCCCATATGCTCGATTGAATTTGGGGATGCAGTGCAGGTGATTTCGAACGATCGCAGAGACTGACATTCGGCGAGATGCCGTACCGCGCTGGACGGGGTTCGGCGAGCAAATCGCTCCACTTTTTGTCGTCATTCCGACGGAGGAACGAAGCCGGACGCGTGATCGTTATTGCTGTTGTCGAGCGCGCTTTGCCGAGCGACAGACAAGTTAAGGCCCGCCGCGTACCCTTTCCGGCGGGCCTTTTCCTTCGCCGCCGCTAAGGAACGCGCCTGCCGTCGATGTTGCCCGCGGGCGAGTAGCGGCAGACCAAATAATCCACGCTTCTGTTCGACGCGAGACCGCAGCCGACGCGCCTGGTCGTTGGCCAGATCACCTGCGTGTAGTGCGAAACGCTATACCAGCCCGTCGTGCTGACGTTGGGGAAGATTCCAGGAATGAACGTCCGCTTGTCGGAAATCCACAGCCTCACGGCGTTGTCGATACTGAATGCGCCGCGCTGCCCGTTCCAGATGTTCTCGCCGATTCCGCGGCGGGCATGACGGTCGGAATGGTCGAAGACCCCAGTCAAAGCCATGTGCTGCGCCCAAGCCGTGGCGCCCACTGCGAGACCATTGTCCCAGACGAGCGGGGGAAGCCGGACCGCGCTGCGCTCGGCATTGTGCAAGGCAAGGATTCGCGCCTGGAATTGCGTTGCCGGCACAGCGGCTACGGGTGTCCCAAGCGCGCCGAGCGACGCAAACGCAACCAACGAATTCGGCCTCATGCGCCACCTCCGAACTGGGACATTCCTAGCACCAAGAATCGCGGCGACCGAAGAAAAAGGGCGTGGGTCGCCGAGTGCCGCCGGCGATCTAAAAGAATGCGGCCAGCGGCCATGAGCGCCGGCCGAACATAGATCAGTGTTTGGAACCAAGCGGTTCCATGTTAGTAAGTGAATTATCCCCGATCATTTCCGTCCGGCAGGCATCGGTGCTGAGAGATAGATGCTCCCGCTTGCAACAAAGGGAGCATATCGAGATGCCATTCTCATCACGACCCAATCTGCAGCGCTTCCTCGACCGTCTGATCAGACGGTCGGTGTTGACCGACGAAGAACAGCAAGCGGTTCTGAACCTGCCGGGCCAAGCCGCACAGGTGCACGCCAACGATGACTTTGTCCCGCTCGGGGAGCGTGTCGATCACGTCTGCCTGATCGTCGCCGGAATGGCCGGCCGTTTCGAACAGGATCCCGATGGAGTGAGGCAGATTACCGCAATGCACATCCCGGGCGACATCTGCGATCTGTCGTCGGTGGTTCAACCCCAAAGCACGTGCGCGCTTCAAGCGCTCTCGGTGTCGACGATCCTTCGAATACCGCATTCGTCGATCGTTTCAGTCACCGACCGGTACCCAGCCGTCGCAAAGGCTCTCTGGCGAGATTGCATGGTGGACGCATCGATCCTCTCCGAATGGGTCATCAACGTCGGTCGGCGTGATGCCCGCAAGCGCGTCGCTCACCTGCTTTGCGAGATGGCGACCCGCCTCGGCGCCGCCAGCGACGACGACGACGACATCACGTTCGATTTCGCCGTAACGCAGAATCAGATGGGGGACGCGACGGCGCTCACCCCAGTCCACGTCAATCGCACGCTTCAGGGCCTGAGGCAGGAGGGCCTTGTCGATTGGCGGACGCGGATGGTCCGCCTGCCGCGCTGGAAAGACTTGATGGCCGAGGCCCACTTCGATCCAGCTTACCTGCAGCGCGACGTGAGGCGTGACGAGCGGACTCGCCTGTCGTGCGCCGGTTAAGGCGAAGCAAGCGGCGGAGTCAGAAGGCGATCCATGTAAACAGCCTCAACGTATTGTTGTCGGACGCGCTCCGTCCCGAATTGTCGAAATCGGAATGCGCGCCATTGAACTTGCCGTAGAGCGTGTACTGAGCGCCGACCCGCATGTTGAACCGCGGCCCAAGGGGCGACTTGCCGTTGCCCCATGGAGTCCCGTCGATCTGGAACAGCACGCCGTCGCTGTTGGGTTTGAACGTCCTGTTGTCGGCATAGATGAACGGGTTCGACGAGCCGGTGATGCTGAATGGACTGACGGTCACGCCCACTACATTGTGCCAGTAATAGGAAACATCCGCCCGCACTTCGTTCAACCTGACGTTAGCGCAGTCGGACAACGGCCCCTCGTCGATCGATCCGTCCTCCATTCCGAGCAGGCAGGTTGCGTCGAGCGACTGCTTCTCATGTGTATAGCGCGCGTTGAAGGTCAGCGTGTCGGACTTCAGCGGCTTGATCCAGGACGTGTCGAGGCCGAAATCCGTGTAGCGGTCGCTTTCGCCGGTTGAGCGGTCGCGCCCCGGAAACAGTGCAGCCTTCAGCGCGAAGGCGCCGACCTCGAACGTGCCTCCGCCGAGGTTGGTTTGAAAAGCTGCGCGCCCATAAGGCGCAAGGCCGTGGATCTTGCCCGGATCATTGGGATCGACTCCGACGAAGTTGAGCGCGCCCTTGGAAGGCGTGCCATAGCCGCCTGCTTCGAGATAGAATTTGGAGTCCAGCCAGCCGTAGGCAGTCATTCCGAGCAC
>DASQYQ010000298.1:0-4918 GCA_035639115.1 Sphingomicrobium sp.
CGAGAAGGCGCCGCCGCCATGGCGCGCCATGCCGCCATACGTATCGACGATGATTTTACGGCCGGTGAGGCCGGCGTCGCCCACGGGGCCGCCGATCTCGAAGCTGCCGGTCGGATTGATGTGGTAGACAGTCTCGTTGCCGAGTAGCTCCGCCGGAAGCACTCGCGCCACTACGTCCTTCACATAAGCGTGAAGTTGCGCCTGCTTCTCGCCCTTGTCGTAGCCCGGCTTGTGCTGGGTCGAAACGACGATGGCGGTTGCCTTCGCGGGCTTGCCCTCTTCGAAACGGAGTGTGACCTGGCTTTTGGCGTCGGGCTCAAGGAATGGAGCGCGGCCCTGGTGCCGGTCGGTCGCCATCTCCATCAGGATCTTGTGGCTGTAATCGAGCGTCGCCGGCATCAGGTCAGGAGTTTCGTCGCAGGCAAAGCCGAACATGATGCCCTGGTCGCCGGCGCCTTCTTCCTTGTTCTCGCCGGCATCGACGCCTTGGGCAATGTGCGCGGACTGTCCATGCAGATGGTTCGCGAATTCTAGGTTAGCCCAGTGGAAGCCCTTCTGCTCGTAGCCGATCTTCTTGACGACGCCGCGAACGACCTCTTCGATTTCGTCGCGAGCGCCGGGCGCCCAGCCGCCATGTTCGGGCCAGCGCTCCTCGTCATAGACCGGCTTGCACCGGATCTCACCGGCGAGGACTACGCGATTCGTAGTCGCCATCGTTTCGCATGCGACGCGCGCCTCCGGGTCCTTACTGAGGAAAAGGTCGACGACTGCGTCGGAAATCTGGTCGGCGACCTTGTCGGGATGTCCTTCGGAAACGGATTCGGACGTGAAGAGATAATTGCTGCGCATGGGGTGAGAGCGGCCTCGATATCAGGATATAAGGAAGTCTTTATATGTCGTTTCTAGCGGCGCTTGCGGCCAAGCACAATGCCGCCTGCGATGAGCAGCATGGCGACGAAAAGCGGGATCGCGTTGCCGAAGCGAGCGAAAATGGGAGGGGCGTTGGCCGCGGGCGGGAGGATCGCGTCGATCGCGCCTGCCTGTCTCCAGCCGATCTCCTTCACGACGTTTCCGCGGGCGTCGATGACGGCGCTGATCCCCGTCGGCGTAGCGCGAAGCACGGGCAAACCTTCCTCAGCGGCGCGCAGCCGCGCCTGCGCGAGGTGCTGCGGCGGTCCCCACGAGCCGAACCAGGCGTCGTTTGAAGGATTGAAGATGAACTCGGGACGATTGTTCTCGTCCACCACATGTCCGGAAAAGATCATCTCGTAGCACAGATCGAAGCCGACCTTGCCCCATTCGCCGCCGAGATCGATCGAGCGCGGACCTGGACCCGGAGTGAAGTCGAGGTCGCCGGGAGCGAGCCGCGACAGGCCGATGTAAGACAGGAGCGGCCGCATCGGCAGATACTCGCCATAGGGAACGAGGTGCGCCTTATCGTAGCGGCCGATAATCCTCCCACCGGGAGCGAGCGCGAAGATGCTGTTCGACGCTTTGTCGACGTGAATCCCATCACGCGATTCCACCGCGAGCCCGCCGGTGAGGAGAATATCGTTCGGACCAAGGAGCGAGGTTGCCCGTGTACGCTGGAATGCCGCTAGACCCTGGGCGCCCGCGCGCTGATCCTCGACCGGCTCGGTAATCGCTGCTTCCGGCCATAGCAGCAGGCGCGGTTCCCCGCTGCGCGAGCCGGACAGCGTGGCAAGGCGGCGCGCCGCTTCCTCGTCGAATCCGGGGCGCCATTTGTCCTCTTGTCCGATGTTCGGCTGGACGACGCGGACATTGCGGATGGTGAGCGGATCCGGGGGAACCGCTGACGACGGCAGCAACCACAGGAATAGAGTGACTCCGAGGATGACCACTAGCGGGAGCCACTTGCGGTAATATTCGAGCCACACCGCCCCACTGAGCAAGATGACGAGGCCCGACATTCCGTAAGTGCCGATCAGCGGGGTCACGCCGATCAGCGGAGTGGGTGCGAGGGCTGCCGCTAGCGGGTTCCACGGGAAGCCGGTGAAGACGATTCCGCGAAGCCATTCGGTGATCGCCCAGGCGCCGCCAAGCACCGTTACCATGACGACTCGGTCGTCTCGGCCAAACCACCACGCCACGCCGGTCGCGATCGCCGGATAAACGGCGAGGTAGATTGAGAGGAGAACTACCGCGACCCAGCCGAGCCACGCCGGCATGTTGGACTGGTAGGTGAACGAGGTCGCGATCCAGTTGAGCCCGACTGCGAACTGGGCGAAGCCGAACGCCCAACCCATGAAGATGCTTCGCCAAAGCGACTTGTTGCGATCGAGCAGCTCGCACAGCGCCGCAATCGCGACGAGCAGCAACGGCCACCAGCCGACCGGCTCGAAGGCAAAGGCGGACACGGCGCCCGCTATTAGGGCGTACAGCACGTACAACATTGTCGCGGATGGCTAGCCGTAACGCGCGTCCAACGAAAGCCTCGACAAGAAAGCGGTCTCCTTGCAGGGCAGATGCATGACTCTTCCACCTTTCCATCTCGCCTTTCCGGTCGACGATCTTTCCGCCGCGCGGAGCTTCTACGGCGGCCTGCTCGGCTGCCCGGAAGGGCGAAGCGCCGAGGAGTGGATCGACTTCGACCTCTACGGCCACCAGATCGTCGCGCATCTCGCGCCGGAGGAGGCGCGGATCCGCGCAACAAACCCGGTCGATGGGGAGGACGTCCCCGTACCGCACTTCGGGATCGTGCTTCCGATGGAGGACTGGAAGGCGCTCGCGGCGAAGCTGGAAGATGCGGCGATCGATTTCGTGATCCCGCCGACCATCCGTTTCGAGGGCGAGCCCGGTGAGCAGGCAACAATGTTCTTTCTCGACCCGGCCGGCAATGCGCTCGAGTTCAAGGCGATGGCGAACCCCTCGAACCTGTTCGCGAGAAACTAAGGTCTAATCGGTCCCTGCGGCCGGAGCATGGAGCCGCACGCGAATGATGCGGCGTGGGTCCGAGTCCACGGCCTCCAGCTTCCACCCGGAGGGGTGAGCGACGCATTCGCCTCTCGCGGGGATATGGCCGGCGATCAGGAAGACGAGACCTCCCAAGGTATCCACCTCGTCCTCGTCCGACGAGAGGCGCTTATCGACCGCTTCCGCCAATTCCTTGAGCTCGATCCGCGCATCCGCTTCCCACACGCCGTCCTCGAGCATCGTCAGCATCGCGGCCTCCGCGTCGTCGTGCTCGTCCTCGATGTCCCCGACGATCTCCTCGACTACGTCCTCGATGGTCACGAGGCCTTCGGTTCCGCCGAATTCGTCGACGACGATTGCGAGATGGACTCGCTCGGTGCGCATGCGCGCCAGCAGCTCGATGACCCCCATCGATTCCGGAACGAAGAGGGGCTCACGCATCAACGCGTCGAGCGAGCGGTCCCGCGACGGGTCGACGCTGGCGAGGAAGATGTCCTTGATATGGACCATGCCGACGACCTCATCGAGGCTCTCGCCGTAAACGGGTAGGCGGCTGTGCCCGGCGTCCGCGATGGCGCGAACTAACTCGTCGAAGCTAATGTCCTTGGGAACCGCCATGATGTCCCCGCGCGTCACGCAGATGTCACCCGCCGTCTGTTCGCCAAAGTGCAGCAAGTTGCGCAACATCTGCCGCTCTGCAGGCGAAAGGTCTCCGGCGGCGGGCGTCGAGCTTTCCTCGGCCTCGTCGATGGCGTCCTCGATCTCCTCGCGCAGAGTCGGTTCCGACTCGTCGCCGAAGATGAGGTGCCGCATTCCGCGCCATAGCGCCGAGCCACCTTCGTCCCCACGGGTGGCCATCAGGCAGTTACCTCATAGGGATTGGAGATGCCCAGGCGCGCGAGAGCGCGAATCTCGCGGGCTTCCATGTCGGCCGCCTGCCTGTCGTCCGCATGGTCGTAACCGAGCAGATGCAGAATACCATGGACGAGAAGATGCGTCGCATGCTGCTCCACGCTGACGCCCTTTTCCGCTGCCTCAGCCTCGCAGACACCGCGAGCAAGTATGATATCCCCAAGCAATAATTCTGACGACGCAACATTTGCCTTCGTCAAATCACGCTCGTCGGCCATCGGGAAGGACAGAACGTTGGTTGGCTTGTCCTTGCCCCTCCATTTCGCATTGAGGGTCCGCACCTGCTCGTCGCTGCTCAGAGTCACCGAAATTTCGACCGGCCGATCCGAATCGCCAAGCTCCGGATAGGCGCTCTCGGCGATGGCCGCTTCGGCGGCGCGCTTCGCTAGCGGCAGCCAGAAGCTGCTACTGTCCCATTCTCCGTCAGCTTCGAGCGCAATCTCGAGCATCACCCGCCCACGTCCCGAACGGCGTTCGGGCCTTCATAGGCATCGACGATGCGCCCTACCAGCGGGTGTCGAACGACGTCGGCCGACGTGAAGCGCACCACGGCGATTCCCTGGACGCGCTCAAGCCGACCGACTGCGTCCGCAAGGCCCGACTTGCTCGGATCGGGCAAATCAACCTGATGCGGATCGCCGCAGATCACCATCCGGCTGCGCATGCCGAACCGCGTCAGGAACATCTTCATCTGGAGGGGCGTCGTGTTTTGCGCTTCGTCCAGGATGATGAAGGCGTCGTTCAGCGTGCGGCCTCGCATGAAGGCGAGGGGCGCGATTTCAATCTCTCCGCTTGCGATGCGCCGCTCAACCTGCTCCGTCGGAAGCATGTCGTAGAGTGCGTCGTACAGAGGACGGAGATAGGGATCCACCTTCTCCTTCATGTCCCCCGGCAGGAAGCCGAGCCGCTCGCCGGCCTCGACAGCCGGACGCGACAGGATGAGCCGGTCGACGCTTCCATTGATGAGCTGGGACACCGCCTGGGCGACAGCGAGATAAGTCTTGCCGGTTCCGGCAGGTCCAAGCGCGAAGATCATCTCATCGCGGGCTAGCGCTTCCATGTAGGTCGTCTG
>DASQYQ010000299.1:0-3976 GCA_035639115.1 Sphingomicrobium sp.
TGGAACGCGCCGTTACGAGAATCCTTCGGAAACGGCATCGCGCCCCAGCTTGGCTGAGCGTTCGGCTTGTCGGTCTCGATCCAAATCTGGAACAGGGTCGTCTGCTCGTCCTCGAGATTATATTCGGCGTGGGTGACTCCGGTCCCGGCAGTCATCACCTGGACGTCGCCAGCGCCGGTGCGGCCCTTGTTGCCCATTGAATCCTGGTGCGTGATCGCGCCGGTGCGGACGTAGGTGATGATCTCCATGTCGCGATGCGGATGCGGCGGAAAGCCGCTCTTCGCGCCGATCTGGTCATCGTTCCAGACGCGGATCCGGCCCCAGCCCATTCGGGATGGGTCATAGTAATTGGCGAAGGAGAAATGATGGCGGGCGTTTAGCCAGCCATGGTCGGCATGGCCGAGGCTATCGAATTTGCGGACGTCGATCATGGCGCTGATTTGGCTCCCCTCGACTGCACATCAAGTGTCACCCATGTGACTGTGCGGCTCGGTAATTTGAATGCCTAAGTTGGCCGGTTTCGCTTCTCGGCGTGCACGCGCGGGGCAGTCGCCCCAGCTTTCCACCCTGCTATCCAGGCACGCAAAGGGTGATTTGGATCCGTCCCACGAACTCCCATAGAAGGCCCGAAGCACTCATCATCGCTGCATCGGAAACCAGAGATCGCGGATCGGCGTGTCCACAGATGGAAAGGCGGACATTCGGAACGTCCCTCGAGGGGGATGCGTTTCGCGGGGATATGACACGGGACAAGCTCTACGATGAAGCGACTAAGGTGACGGCGAAGGATGGCGAGGTCATCCTTGACGGGCCCGACGCCGTGGACGTGAAGATCACTCCCGAGGCGGCGGAAGAAACTGCCGAGAACCTCTTTGACGGCGCGGTCAGGGCTGCCGGTCAGCGCCGCTTGAAAGACTTGCCGCACAAGCCCCAATGAGGAGCGAAGAGCCCCCAATGATTAGCGGGTGGTCGGGCAACGTCGATATCAGCTTAGATGATGGAAGCCACGTGCTGGCCGTCTCGGAGCACGTCACAGATCGGGCAGTCAGAGCTATCGTTGGCCTGTCGGACCGCGTCGCGGTCAGACGAAGCGAGAACATGCTTCCTCTTGAGAACGAGGCCCCCGGGCTTGGTCAACTTGTCGATCCGATACAATCTCACGCGCCACGCTCCCCACCGTGTCACGCACGGCGACCGAATTCGGGAGTGCAATCCCAGTGTCGGGCAATTGTTCCGCTTCCGGATTTTAGCCGCGCAGCCTCGCCCGGACGTACAAAGCCGAACCGATCAGGAATGGGATGGCGATGAGAAGCAAGGGCCAAACGGTGGAGAGGTATAGGCGCATCGCAAGCCTCGCTTTGTAGGGCTGCGAGTAACGCGCAGATCCGGCCAAGCACATCCGATGATGTACCTATGTCGCTACTGCTGGACGGGGGCCGCTTTGGCTTGATCCTCGCTGCGGCGCGGATTGACCTCCGTCAAATCCACCAATCACGCATTCCTCACGCTTCCGTCATGACGATCATCGCTCGCCCGGGCAGCTTTTCCACCAGGTCACCGACGGGAGTAGAGATCGTGCTTGGGATCGACGCCGAACGCACCCCTGGGTTCAAGCTGTTCCTTGCGATCCTGGTCGCGGGCGCGCTCACCATTCCGCTCTTCTCCATCTACCTGCTCGATTACGACCGCCAGTCGCAGGAGCGCGAGGCGACCAGCTCGATCACGTCCGGCTGGGGCGGTGCGCAGGTGATTGCGGGGCCGGTCCTCGTCATTCCCTATCGGGCGAGCGCGAGCGAGACGGTGGTCCAGAACGGCCAGAGCGTCACGCGCACGAGCGAGGTGACTCGCGAGTTGACGCTGGCGCCCGAAGCCGCGCAGCTGTCGACCGAGCTGCTCCCGCAGGTCCGCAAGCGCTCGATCTACGAGGCGGTCATCTACGATGCGCGCAATGTCGGCGAGGCGCGGTTCGCCTTTCCGGCGGATCTCGCGCACATTGGAGTCGATCCGTCGCAGATGGACCTCAGCCGGGCCGAGCTTCGCTTCGGCCTCAGCGACCCGCGCGGCTTGGGCGCAAATCCGAGAGTGACGGCCAATGGGCAGGGGCTTCGGCTGCAGCCCGGCGCGGGAAGCGGCGGCGGCCGCGGTTTCTTCGCATGGATCGATGCAACCGACCTAGCGACGAAGCCGCTCAGCATCGCGTTCACCTATGAGGTGCGCGGCAATGAATCGCTGAGCCTCGCCCCGGAGGCCGGCGACACGAGCTGGAGGGTACGCTCGTCCTGGTCGAACCCGAGCTTCGGCGGCGACTTCCTGCCCGCTCGCCGCAACGTCGGCGACAAGGGATTCGAGGCGAACTACCGGATCGGCAATCTCGCACTCGGACGCGCGCTCGTCAGCAAT
Source organism: Sphingomicrobium sp. (assembly GCA_035639115.1). Lineage (GTDB taxonomy): Bacteria > Pseudomonadota > Alphaproteobacteria > Sphingomonadales > Sphingomonadaceae > Sphingomicrobium. The sequence goes on from DASQYQ010000299.1 coordinate 2,401, forward strand.
GGCGACTCGAGCGTCCTGCCCGATCCTTCTCGCGACCGGCCAACCAGCGACACCCCTCTCGCGCAGCAGCAAACGGCGCAGATCGGCCTGATCCAGCCGGTCGACCTTTATTCGCAGGTCAACCGAGCGACGAAATATGGCTTCCTGTTCATCGGCTTCACCTTCCTCGCGCTCTTGATGTTCGACGTGATCGGCGGCGTTCGGGTGTCGGCGGTCGGCTATCTGCTGATGGGAGCGGCGCTGATCCTGTTCTTCGTCCTTCTGCTCGCCTTCGCCGAGGTGATCGGCTTCGCGCCGGCCTATGTGCTGGCGTCCGCAGCCATTGCCGGACTCGACACCGCTTATTGCGCTGCAGTCCTGGCAAGCTGGCGGCGAGCGTCGTTCATCGGCGGGCTGCTCGTCGGGCTCTATGCGGTGCTCTATATCCTGCTCAGCCTCGAGGCCTATTCGCTTCTAATCGGCGCCCTGCTCCTCTTCGCGGCGCTCGCCGGCCTCATGTACGCGACGCGGCGCATCGACTGGGGAGCGCCGAGGACCGGCGCCAGCGCCTAATCGCCGTCTGACAGGGGCAGCGCGCGCCGGAGTCGCCGGCACCCGGGCTCAGTCCGACGCGGCCTCGTGACCGCGTCACACTTTGCCGCTAGTCGGCGGCGGATGACCGATCGTCCGCGTCCGCCCAAGCGTATTTTCCCGACCTCCGAGGTAGAAGCGAAATCGGCGGAGCATGTGCCGTCGATCCCGCAGACGGAGAGCAGCTCCTACAAGCTGGCGTTCCAGGACACCGAGTTCCTTCTCCGTCCGGACCTTCGTCCCGTTCGCTTCCAGCTGGAGCTGCTCAAGCCCGAGCTCCTGCTCGAGGAAGCGAAGATCGGGTCGACCTTCGTCTTCTACGGATCGGCGCGAATTCCCGCGCCCGACATGGCCGACTCACTGATCGCCGCCGCTGCGAACCCGCAGCAGGAAGCGATCGCCGAGCGGCTGAAGGCGAAATCACGCTATTACGATGTCGCTCGGGAGCTGGCGCGGCTCGCGAGCCGGTGCGGTGTCGACGAGGAAGGCTATCAGCAATTCGTGGTCTGCTCCGGCGGCGGCCCGTCGATCATGGAAGCGGCCAACCGAGGCGCCGTCGACGAGGGGCAGGAAACGATCGGGCTCAACATCGTGCTTCCGCACGAGCAGCTGCCGAACCGCTACGTCACTCCGAACTTGAGTTTCCAGTTCCACTATTTCGCGCTTCGGAAGATGCACTTCCTGCTCCGGGCTCGCGCAGTGGCCGTCTTCCCGGGCGGCTTCGGAACCTTCGACGAGATGTTCGAGCTACTGACGCTCATCCAGACAGGCAAGGTTCGCCCGTTGCCGATCCTGCTGTTCGGCAAGGATTATTGGAACCGAGTCGTCAATTTCGAGGCGATGGTCGAAGAAGGCGTGATCGCCCCGCACGACGTCGATCTGATCCATTGGAGCGAGGATGCGAAAGAAGCGTGGGACTTCGTCAAGCGCTTCTACGCCGAGCATCCCGAGCCGCAGCGCGAGGAACGCGGCCCTCCCGAATAAAGGCTAGTGGGCCTTCGCCGCC
>DASQYQ010000300.1:0-10482 GCA_035639115.1 Sphingomicrobium sp.
ACATTGTCGGTGAGGTCCTTCCAGGTGCCGCCGACGCCCGGCACCTGCGCCTGGCCGCCGAGCTTTCCTTCGGTACCGACCTCGCGCGCAACGCGAGTCACCTCGGACGCGAATGCGTTGAGCTGGTCGACCATGGTGTTGATCGTGTTCTTGAGCGCTAGAATCTCGCCCTTCACGTCCACCGTGATCTTCTTCGACAAGTCGCCCTTCGCCACCGCCGTCGTCACTTCGGCGATGTTTCTGACCTGGCCGGTCAGGTTCTCGGCCATCGCGTTCACATTGTCGGTAAGGTCCTTCCACGTGCCTCCGACGCCCGGCACCTGCGCCTGGCCGCCGAGCTTTCCTTCGGTGCCGACCTCGCGCGCGACTCGAGTCACTTCGGACGCGAAGGCGTTGAGCTGATCGACCATCACGTTGATGGTGTCCTTGAGCTCGAGGATTTCGCCCCTCACGTCGACGGTGATCTTCTTCGACAAGTCTCCCTTCGCGACCGCAGTCGTCACTTCTGCGATGTTTCTGACCTGGCCCGTCAGGTTGCCGGCCATCAGGTTCACGCTGTCGGTGAGGTCGGCCCAGGTGCCGGCGACCCCCTCCACTTGCGCCTGGCCGCCGAGCTTTCCTTCCGAGCCCACTTCGCGCGCGACTCGAGTCACTTCGGAAGCGAACGAGTTCAGCTGGTCCACCATCACGTTGATGGTGTTCTTCAGCTCGAGGATCTCGCCCTTGACGTCCACGGTGATCTTCTTGGAGAGATCGCCGCGCGCCACTGCGGTCGTCACTTCGGCGATGTTGCGGACCTGGCTGGTGAGGTTGGTCGCCATCGCGTTCACATTGTCGGTAAGGTCCGCCCACGTCCCGGCGACTCCTTCGACCTGCGCCTGGCCGCCGAGCTTGCCCTCCGAACCCACTTCGCGGGCAACGCGAGTCACTTCGGAGGCGAACGAGTTCAGCTGATCGACCATCACGTTGATGGTGTCCTTGAGCTCGAGGATCTCGCCCTTCACGTCGACGGTGATCTTCTTCGACAGGTCGCCGCGGGCGATCGCGGTCGTGACCTCGGCGATGTTGCGCACCTGTCCCGTCAAATTGTTCGCGAGCTGGTTCACATTGTCGGTGAGGTCGGCCCACGTGCCCGCGACCCCGGGCACCTGCGCCTGCCCGCCGAGCTTTCCTTCGGTGCCGACCTCGCGCGCAACGCGCGTGACTTCCGATGCGAAACCGTTGAGCTGATCGACCATGGTGTTGATGGTGTTCTTAAGCTCGAGGATCTCGCCCTTAACGTCGACGGTGATCTTCTTCGAAAGGTCGCCCTTCGCGACTGCGGTGGTCACTTCGGCGATGTTGCGGACCTGGCCGGTCAGATTGTCGGCCATCAGGTTCACGTTGTCGGTGAGATCCTTCCACGTGCCGGCGACGCCCTCCACTCGGGCCTGACCGCCCAGCTTTCCTTCGGTGCCGACCTCGCGCGCAACGCGAGTAACCTCGGAGGCGAAGCCGTTCAGCTGGTCCACCATGACGTTGATGGTATTCTTGAGCTCGAGGATCTCTCCCTTCACCTCGACCGTGATCTTCTTCGAAAGGTCGCCGCGAGCGACGGCGGTCGTCACCTCGGCGATGTTGCGGACCTGGCTGGTGAGGTTGGTCGCCATCGCGTTGACGTTGTCGGTGAGGTCCTTCCAGGTACCGGCGACGCCCTTCACCTTCGCCTGCCCGCCGAGCTTACCCTCGGTTCCGACCTCGCGCGCAACGCGGGTCACTTCCGAGGCGAAGCCATTCAGCTGATCGACCATCGTGTTGACGACCTTGCCGATGCGCAGGAACTCGCCGCGCAGCGGCCGGCCGTCGATTTCGACCGTCATCGATTGGGAAAGGTCGCCCTTGGCGACAGCGCCGATCACTCGGGAGACCTCCGCGGTCGGCTGGACCATGTCCTCGATCAGGTCGTTGACTGAGCGGATTGCGCTCTCCCAGCCTCCGCGCGCATTCTTCACTCGGCCGCGCTGGCTGATCTTTCCTTCCTTGCCGACGACCTTCGAGAGCCGCTCGAACTCCTGGGTCATCTCCTCGTTGAGGGAGACTACTTCGTTGAAGATTGCGGCAATCTCGCCGTCGACGCCGTCGACCTCTTCCGGCAGACGCACGCTGAAGTCGCCGCGGCGCAAAGCCCGGAGCGCGCTGACGAGCTGGCGGCGGTCGATAAAGTCCCGAGGGGCCTGAATGTTCACTGGCGTACTCCGGTGGTTACTCTCCCCCCGCCCGTGGTTGCACAACGGTGGCCCCCCGGCCACCAAACCGATTACATTTAATCGAAGAAATTGGTTTACGCTTCACAAAAATCGAACCGTAGCGGCCTTGTCTTTCGTTAACATGTCTCGCTAGGGGACGTTCATGCAATCGGATCGGACGATCACGGGCTCGTGACGAGCTCGACCGACGACATCCTGCGCTTCGTCGCTTCGAGCTTCCGCTCGGTCTGGGCGCTCGAATTGCTTCTGCTCCTGAAGAGCGAGCGCCGAGCCTGGTCGCACGACGACCTCGATTCGACCATGCGTGCAAGCGAGGTGGTGGTGGCAAGAGCACTCACCTCCCTTGAGGCTGCCGGCCTAGTCACGCTCGTCGATGGTCGCGCTGAATACAGGCCAGTGAACGACGAACTCGCGGCCATGGTGGAGGAAGCCGAGGCGCTTTACGCAAAGCGGCCCGACGCCGTGCGGCGCGCAATCGTGTCTGCAGCTTCGACTGGTGCATCCGCCTTCGCCGAGGCGTTCAGGCTCAGGAAGGACTGACATGGGCGAGATCTTTCCTGCGGCTGTCTACATCCTCTGCTTTCTCACCAGCGCAGCCTGCGCGTGGCTCCTGGGGCGGAGCTACCTTGCGAACGGAACGCGCCTCCTCCTGTGGAGCAGCGTCTGCTTCTGCTTCCTCGCGGCAAACAATCTGGCGCTCGTGGTCGATCTCGTGATCTTCCCCAGCTACGACCTGCGTCTGTTGCGCTTGCTGCTTGCGCTCGCCGCGGTCGTCTCGCTCATTTGGGGCTTCGTCTGGCAAGTGGAGGATGTCTGAGCGATGACTCTATACGACTTCCTGTCCGGCGCCGTCGTGTTTGGGTTCGTGGCCTGTGCGCTCTTCTTCCTGCGCTTCTGGAAGAGGACTCGCGAAGGGCTGTTCCTCGCCTTCGGCCTTGCCTTCCTCTTGTTGGGCTTGGGCCAAACCATACTCACGGTCGGCAACATTCCGACCGAAGAGCGCGGCTCCATCTACCTCATCCGCCTAGCCGCATACCTACTGATCCTCGCCGCCATCTACCGAAAGAATCGCGTGCGCGCCTGAAGCAAGGCCGGCTTGATCGGATGGATGCGCAAACTCAAAAGCTCGAAAGGCTGACGCCCGCGAAAGGCCGTCGGCGGAGGGGGCGCCGAGCCGCCTGAACCAATCCCGCTGTCTTCCAGTTCAGGGTTGCGAATAGCCAAGTTTGCTTTGACCGCGCGATCATCTACCGGTCGAGCGATGCTTCGCAGCCAATCGGAACCATTGCGGATCATGGTCACCGGCGGAGCGGGATTCATCGGCTCGCACCTTTGCGAGCGGCTGATCGGCGACGGAAATGAAGTCCTCTGCGTCGACAATTTCTACACCGGCACTCGGAACAACATCCGCCATCTGCTCGATCATCCGCGCTTCGAGCTGCTTCGGCACGATGTCACCTTCCCGCTCTACGTCGAGGTCGACCGGATCTATAATCTCGCCTGCCCCGCCTCCCCGATTCACTACCAGCGCGATCCCATTCAAACGACCAAGACCAGCGTTGCCGGGGCGATCAACATGCTCGGGCTCGCAAAGCGACTTCGGATTCCGATCCTCCAGGCGTCCACAAGCGAGGTCTATGGCGACCCTTTCGTGCACCCGCAGCGCGAGGATTATTGGGGCAACGTCAATCCGATCGGTCCTCGAAGCTGCTACGACGAGGGTAAGCGCTGCGCCGAGACCCTGTTCTTCGACTATCGGCGTCAGCTTGGAATTTCGATCAAGGTCGCGCGCATCTTCAACACTTACGGTCCGCGCATGCATCCCGACGACGGCCGGGTCGTCTCAAACTTCATCGTTCACGCGCTTAAGGGACGGCCGATCACCATTTATGGCGAGGGGAGCCAGACCCGGAGCTTCTGCTACGTCGACGACACGGTCGATGCACTGGTTCGGCTGATGGAAACTCCCGATGCGGTGACGGGGCCGATCAACATCGGCAATCCGATCGAGCTCTCGATCCGGGAGCTCGCCGACAAGATAGCGGAAAGGACCGGCTGCAAGGTCGATCTCGAGCATCATGACCTTCCGGAGGACGATCCGAAGCAGCGCAAGCCGGACATCGGCCGGGCGAAGGAACTCCTCCAATGGACACCCAAGGTCTCGCTCGACGACGGCCTGGACCGGACGGTCGCTTATTTTCGCGACCTGCTTCCGCCGGCCTCATGAGGGAGCGAGCGCCTCTTTAGTCGAGCAGTGAGGTGCAGGAAGGTGCGGCCGCGGATTCTTGCCCTAGGCCTTCCGGTATCGCCACATCAGCAGAGGCCGCTGAAGGAGCAGGCCCGCCGCGAAGCCTCCAACGTGGGCCGGCGTCGCAAGTAGGTAGCCTTGGCCTCCCGCAAGCCAGCCCATCATCATCTGAAGCACCACCCAGGCGACCATCAGCCAAGCGACATTGATCCAGCGGTTGATTCGAAGATTGTTCGTGAAGGCCTTTGCGCGCCCGAAGCTAAGTGCGAATGCGCCCATCACCGCGCTGATCGCGCCGCTCGCTCCGACCATCGGGACCGCGCCCGTCGGATCGACCCCCCACTGCGCAAGCGCCGCCGCATAGGCGCCGATGAGATAGAGCAGGATCAGCCCGGTCTTTCCGAGCACGCGCTCCACGGCCTGGCCGCACCAGACGAAGACGAGCAGGTTGAAGCCAAGATGGATGAGCCCCGAATGCACCAGAGTCGCGGTCAGCGGAGTGAGTATCGCTGGAACCGCAGGCCACGGAACCGCGGCGCCGCTCAGCCGAGCGGGGATGAAGCCGAGCGCGAGCGCCGCCTCCTCCGACTTGCCGACGAGGACTGCAATCAGCCACGCCGCCGTCGTTACGGCGGCGATCAGGTTCGTTGCGCTTCGGGTGAGCCGATCCACTTAGGGCCGCTCAGACGAACTCGATCTTCTTGACCTCGTAATAACGGTCGCCCGACGGCGTCGAAACCTCGACCTCGTCCCCGACCTGGCGGCCGATCAGCGCCCGTCCGAGCGGCGAATTGTAGCTGATCCGTCCTTGGCCGGCGTCCGCCTCGACCTGCCCGACGAGTTGGTATCTCACCTTCTTCTCGTCCTCGTCGAGCAGGGTCACGGTCGCCCCGAACACGATCTTGTCGCCCGAAAGCTTGGTCGGATCAATGACCATCGCCCGGCTCAGCCGGTCCTCGAGGTCGGCAATCATCGCCTCGATCTGGCCCTGGCGCTCCTTTGCCGCATGATATTCAGCATTCTCGCTGAGGTCGCCGTGAGCGCGCGCCGCCTCGATCGCTTCGACGATCGCCGGCCGCTCCTCGATGCGAAGCCGCCTGAGCTCGTCGTTGAGCTTGCGGTGGCCCTCGGCCAACATCGGCACCTTTTCGGCACTCGCCATCTTGCAAAACCCTTTTCAATGCTCTGCTCGGGCGCGCCGTCGTCAAGCACGCGAACCAATCGCAGATTTTCGGTGGAAGCTGTCTCTTTAAGCCGCAGAATAATAGGATTGGAGCGACGCGACTTCAAGCGCATGCCCGCGAACCGCCTCGATCGCCCGCGCCGAAGCCAGGCTCGCTGCCGCAGTCGTGAAATAAGGCACCTTGCGGTTGAGAGCGGTTGCCCGGATCGAATGGCTGTCCTTCAGCGACTGCCAGCCCTCGGTGGTGTTGAAGACCAAGTCCACATCGCCGTCGAGCAGCTTGTCGACGATGTGCGGGCGCCCCTGCGCGACCTTGTTGACGGTCTCGACGGCAAGTCCCTTCGCTTGAAGGTGAGCCGCGGTCCCGCCGGTCGCGATGATCTTGAAGCCGAGCTCGATCAGCTTCTCGACGGCCGGAACGATATTGTCCTTGTCCGCATCCTTGACCGACACGAATGCCGTCCCGCCCTGCGGCAGGATCATCCCAGCGCCGAGCAGGGCTTTGGCGAAGGCGATGTCGAAATCAGTATCGATTCCCATCACTTCGCCCGTGCTCTTCATTTCCGGTCCAAGCACTGGATCGGTGCCGGGGAAGCGCGCGAAGGGGAAGACGGGCCCCTTCACCGCGATATAATCCAGGTCGCGGCCAATCTCGCCGAGCGTCTCGAGCGCCTCTCCCGCCATGACCCGCGCCGCATACTTCGCCACCGGCCTTCCGATCGCCTTGGCGACGAACGGCACCGTTCGGCTGGCGCGCGGATTGACCTCGATCAGATAGACTTCGCGGTCCTTCACCGCGAACTGGACGTTCATCAGCCCCTTGACCTTCAGCGCCAGCGCAAGCTCGCGCGTCTGCCGCTCGATCTCCTTCACGATCTGCCGATCGAGGCTGTGCGCCGGAATCGAGCAGGCGCTGTCGCCCGAGTGAACGCCCGCTTCTTCGATATGCTCGAGCACGCCGCACACCGCGACGTCCTTGCCGTCGCAGATCGCGTCGACGTCGACCTCGATCGCATCGCGCAGATATCGGTCGATCAGGACCGGGCTCCGCCCCGATACCTGGACCGCGGTCGCGATATAATGTTCGAGCTGCTGCGGCCCGTCCACCACTTCCATGCCGCGCCCGCCGAGCACGTAGGAAGGACGCAGGAGGACCGGATAGCCAATCCGCTCCGCCACCCTCAGCGCTTCCTCCCGGCTCCGGGCGATCCCGTTCGCAGGCTGCTTGAGGTCGAGCTGCTGAACGAGCGAAGCGAACCGCTCGCGGTCCTCGGCAAGGTCGATGCTGTCGGGCGACGTCCCGAGGATCGGAACGCCAGCCGCCTGCAGCTCCGCGGCCAGCTTCAGCGGCGTTTGCCCGCCGAGCTGAACGATCAGGCCCAAAAGCTCGCCTTTCTCATGCTCGCGCCGGACGATCTCGAGCACGTCCTCGGCCGTCAGCGGCTCGAAATAGAGGCGGTCCGACGTGTCCGGGTCCGTCGAAACCGTCTCCGGGTTGCAGTTGACCATGATCACTTCGAAGCCCGCGCCCGCCTGGTCGCCGCGGTCGCGCTCCAGCGCGAAGGCGGCGTGGCAGCAGCAATAGTCGAACTCGATACCCTGCCCGATCCGGTTCGGTCCGCCGCCGAGGATCATGACCTTGCGCCGGTCCGAGACGTTCGCCTCGTCGACCGGCTCGCCGAACAAGGGCGCCTCGTAGGTCGAGTACATGTAGGGCGTGACCGCGTCGAACTCAGCCGCGCAGCTGTCGATCCGCTTGAACACCGGCCGAACGCCCAGCTTCAGACGGTGCTCGCGCACCTCCATCTCCGTGATTCCCCCGGTCATTCCGCGCACCGCGCTGTGGACGACTCCGGAGCCGCCTGCAGCGACGGCTTCGCCCATCTCGCGCTGAAGGTGCGCGGAGCGAAGCGCCAGCATTCCCAGGCGAGCGTCCGAGAAACCCATCGCCTTCAGCCGCCGCATGGCGCGGGCATCGCTTGGAAGCCCGTTGACGCGAACTTCGTTCTCCGCCTCAACGATCTCTTGCAACCTGCTTAGAAACCAAGGATCGAAGCCCGCGATCTCGTTAATCCGCTCGACCGTGAAGCCCTGGCGAAGCGCTTCGGCGGCAACCAGCAACCGATCGGGCGTCGGTCTCGCGAGCGCGCTTTCGATCGTCGCCGGGTCGGCATTCTCGAGCTCGAACACTCGGTCGAGGCCCGAAAGCCCGATCTCCAGCCCCCTGAGCGCTTTCTGCAGGCTTTCCGCGAAGCTTCGACCGATCGCCATCACCTCGCCGACCGACTTCATCGAGGTCGACAGCAAAGCCTCCGCGCCGCGGAACTTCTCGAACGCGAAGCGCGGGATCTTGGTCACGACATAGTCGATGGTCGGCTCGAAGCTCGCCGGCGTAGCGCCGCCGGTGATATCGTTCGCGATCTCGTCGAGAGTGTAGCCAACGGCGAGCCGCGCCGCGACCTTCGCGATCGGGAAGCCGGTCGCCTTCGACGCCAGCGCCGACGAGCGCGACACGCGCGGGTTCATCTCGATCACGACCATCCGCCCAGTCTTCGGATCGACCGCGAATTGAACGTTGGAACCCCCTGTTTCGACGCCGATTTCCCGAAGCACGGCGATCGAAGCCGAGCGCATTCGTTGATATTCCTTGTCGGTCAGGGTCAGCGCTGGCGCGACGGTGATGCTGTCGCCCGTGTGCACTCCCATCGGATCGACGTTCTCGATCGAGCAGATGATGATGGCGTTGTCTGCGCGGTCGCGCACGACCTCCATCTCATATTCCTTCCATCCGAGCACCGATTCCTCGATCAGCACCTCGGTGGTCGGGCTCGCCTCCAGTCCGCCGGTCACGATTTGCACGAACTCGTCGCGATTGTAGGCGATTCCGCCGCCCGTCCCGCCGAGCGTGAAGCTCGGCCTGATGATCGCCGGCAGGCCCACGTGCTCGAGCCCGCTCAACGCTTCTTCGAGGGTGTGAGCGATCGCCGAGCGCGGGCTTTCGAGCCCGATCTTGTCCATCGCCTCACGGAACTTGAGCCGGTCTTCCGCCTTCTCGATCGCCTCGGCGTTGGCACCGATCAGCTCGATCCCGAGCCGGTCGAGAGTCCCGTCCTTGAAGAGCGCCAGCGCCGTGTTGAGCGCAGTCTGCCCGCCCATCGTCGGAAGCACTGCGTCCGGCCGCTCCTTCTCGAGGATCTTGGCGACGATCGCCGGCGTGATCGGCTCGATATAGGTCGCGTCGGCAAGCTCCGGGTCGGTCATGATAGTCGCCGGGTTCGAGTTGACGACGATGACTCGGTAACCTTCGCTTTTCAGTGCCTTGACTGCCTGACTTCCCGAATAGTCGAACTCCGCCGCCTGGCCGATGACGATCGGCCCGGCGCCGATGATGAGAATGGAAGAGATATCTGTACGCTTGGGCATCTATCGTCCGAACAACTTTCCTGGAAATCCGCCGAGTTTCGACACGTCGTGGACGCGCCCTGCCGCCGCTGCGGCCTGGACCTGGTCCTCCGACAGGCTGAGGGCGTCGAGGAACGCGGCCTTGTCGTCGCCGAGGGGCGCGAGCTGGAGCTTGAACGTGTCGATGTCTCTCTGCGCGGCCTTGATTCCGGAACGAAGCTCATCGGGGTCGCGCATTGCGAAGAACAGATCGCGATTGCCGTCGCCGGTGATCGAGGCGATGAAATAGACCTCGGCATTCGCGGCGGTAAGCGCGTCGAGCAGCCTGTCCTCATAGTCGTCGAGGTCCGTGGAAGAACGCGGCATTCCGTCATCGCGGACCTGGTCGGGCCTCAACACGCAGCGCAGGCGCATCATCTTGTTCTTAAGCGAATAGGAGCGAACCGAAGGCCAGCCGGCGCGCGATCGGAACAGCCTTTGGTTGCCGCCCGGCGGAGTCTTTCCGAACACCTGCCATCCGTCCTCGTCGCCGCGGATCGAAAGCTTGTCGCTCATGTGGCCGGCTCCTTCGGGAACTGCATGTTCACGAACACCGCCTTGAGGCCGTTCTTCCGCGCCCATTTCGCGACGCACACTTGCTGCTCGGGGCTCGGATCCTGGTGGATCATCAAAAGGAGTCGCTTCTCGCTCTCGTCCTGCATCAGCTCGCCGAGCGCGAGCCCGCAACCCGTAGCGACTTCATTGAGCTGCGCATCCGTATGCATGCGCGCCGGAGTCGCGCAGCCCGCCAGAGCAACGAACATCAACGCAGCCGCGTTCCGCCTCACTTGCTCCTCACCCCCGGGAACATCGATTCGACACTGAGGTTGGCGACGGGCGGCGCGGTCTTCTTGCAACTCTTGGCCGCACCCTTGACCACCCGCTTCATCTGGTTCTCGACATGGCTTCGGATGTAGCGATCGGGGGACGTCGTGGTCTCGATCTCGCTGAAGGCGACCGGCGCGCATTCGCGAAAGCCCGCAATCACGCGCAAATAGCCTTTGGTGTGCTCGACGCTCACCGCCAGGTCGCCGGAATTGAAGCCGGCCTCGCACTGGTCGAGCACGCAGGGCTCGTATCCTTCCCAGAGATGCTTGGCATAATGCCATTGGCCGGGCGGCAGCCGGAACAGATCGTCCGGCCGGAAGACGGTCGGCACCTTGCTCGAATCGATCTTCTCGAGGTGCTGGGCCGCTACCGGCGCGGTGATCAATGCGGCGGAAACGACAGCTATGGTCTGAAAGTGCATGTCATGCCTCCTTCGTGATGCTGCTCACGAATCTCTGGAACAGGTAGAAGCTGTCCTGAGGACCCGGAGAAGCCTCCGGGTGGTACTGCACGCTGAATGCGGGGCGGTCAGTCAG
>DASQYQ010000301.1:0-3504 GCA_035639115.1 Sphingomicrobium sp.
GAGCTGGGCCGGCAGGCGAAGGAAGCGGGCGCGCGCGCTTCCGAGCTGGAAGCCGGCCTATCGGCGAAGGAGGCCCAGCTGAAAGCGCTCATGCTGAAGCTTCCGGGCATTCCGTACGACGGTGCGCCGGTCGGCCCGGACGAGAGCTTCAACCTCGTCATCCGGAAAGTGGGCGAGACACCGAAGTTCGAATTCGAGCCGCTCGATCACGTCGCGCTCATCGAGAAGAACGACTGGGGCGACCTCAGCAGGGTGACTCAGGTGTCGGGAAGCCGCACCTATTGCCTGAAAGGCGGGCTGGCGCTGCTCGAGACGAAGCTCATGGGTTGGGCATTGTCGAGGATCGCGGCTGCCGGATTCACGCCGATCACCGTCCCGGCGATTGCGCGCGAGCAGGCATTCCTCAACCAGGGACAGTTCCCGGGGCACCGAGAGGAGACCTACGAGCTTCCCAACGACGACTTGTGGCTCGCCGGCACCGCCGAGGTCGTCCTGACATCGCTTCACTCGGGCGAGATCGTCGACGCCGACAAGCTGCCGATCCTCTACGCGGGCTTCTCGCCCTGTTTCCGCCGCGAGGCGGGCAGTGCGGGCAAGGACGTGCGCGGGCTTCTTCGAGTCCACCAGTTCGTGAAGGTCGAACAATATGTCGTCTGCGATGCCGACGAGGCGCAGTCGGCAGAATGGCACGCGACCCTGCTTCGCCTTGCCGAGGAAATGCTTCAGGCGCTCGAGATCCCCTATCAGGTGATCGAGACGTCGACTGGTGACATGGGTCTCGGCAAGTATCGAATGAACGACATCGAGAGCTGGGTGCCGAGCCTCGGCAAGTATCGCGAGACGCACAGCTGCTCGACTTTACACGACTGGCAGGCGCGGCGCGCGAACATCCGCTACCGTGGCGCAGACGGCAAGGTGCGGTTCGCGCACACGCTCAACAATACGGCGCTTGCTAGCCCGCGGATCCTCGTCCCGCTGCTTGAAAACCACCAGACCGCGGACGGTCGCGTGAAGCTTCCGAAAGCGATGCAGGAACTGATGGGGGCCGAATTCCTCTGAACCGGCCTGTGCCCCCGCAGCAGTGGGAAGGAGACGACGCTCCACCCTCGGACAAGGGCTGGGGCGAGATCGCATGGAATGTCGGGCGGCTCGTCGGCACCTTCCGCAAGCGGGGCCCTCGCGGGCCATTGGACGGCCAGCCGGTACTGGTCATCCCGGGCTTCCTGTGCAGCGACCAGACTACCTTCTCGCTCCGCCGCGAACTCGCGCGCTCCGGATTCCGAGTGCACGGCTGGAAGCAGGGATGGAACCTAGGCACCAAGCCCGACACGATCGCCAAGCTTCGGGAACGGATCGAGAGCCTCGGTCACGACCGCCCGATCGTCATCGTCGGCTGGAGCCTCGGCGGTCTCTTCGGTCGCGAATATGCGCGATATCATCCCGACCAGGTGAAAGCCGTCGTCACGCTGGGCTCGCCTTTCTCCGGCGACCCTCGGCAGAACAATGTGTGGAAGCTCTACGAAAGGGTCGCCGGTCATTCGGTCGACGATCCGCCGCTTCCTCGGATTACCGACAAGCCGCCGGTCCCTCACCTCGCCATCTGGTCGCGCCGCGACGGACTGATTGCGCCGCGCGCAGCCCGCGGCCTCGACCACGAGCGCGACAAGGAAGTGGAGCTCCAATGCCACCACATGGCCTTCGGAATTTCGAAGCGGGCGGCGCAGGACGTGGTTCGCGAAGTCGAAAAGTTCCTGCAGGAATACGCGTGAATCCAGGCGCTTGCGCCCGCTGTCACAAGACGGTCCGAATTTCGTAACAGCCCAGACCCGGCGCCAAGCGACAAGCTGCTCACCGATAACGAGCGCGAGGGAATGGGATGGGAGCGCCACGATCGGCTGGACCGCACAGTCCCGCGCGGACTGGAGCGGCCGCCTGGATAGAAGAACCGGTGCATTTCGAGCCGGCGCGCCCGGTCCTCGCTTTTCGCGCCATCTGGATTTCAGACACGCATCTCGGGACGTCGGGCTGCAAGGCGGAGCTGCTGCTCGAGTTCCTGAAATCGACCGACTGCGAGACTTTATTCCTGGTCGGCGACATCATCGACGGCTGGCAGCTGCGCAAGGGCTGGTACTGGCCGCCGCGCCACAACGACGTCGTCCGCTGCGTCCTTAAGAAGGCGAAGCACGGCACCCGCGTCGTCTACGTCCCGGGCAATCATGATGAGGCGTTCCGCGACTATGTCGGCCTGAACCTCGGCGGCATCGAGCTGGTGCCCGAGGCAATCCACGAGACCGCCGACGGCCGGAGGCTGCTGATCCTTCACGGCGACCAGTTCGACGGCGTGGTGCTCTATGCCCGCTGGCTCGCGTTCCTCGGCGACCATGCATATACGTTGCTGCTCAAGCTGAACGCGCTTCTCAACTGCATCCGAAAGCTTCGCGGCCTGCCTTATTGGTCGCTGTCCGCGCAGATCAAGAAACGCGTCAAGAATGCCGTCCAGTTCATCTCCAGCTTCGAGCAGGCCGTCGCTCATGCGGCTGCTGAGCGTGGCGCCAACGGTGTCGTCTGCGGCCACATTCATACCGCCGAGATCAGGACAATCGGCGACGTCACTTACTACAATGACGGCGATTGGGTCGAAAGCTGCACGGCGCTGGTCGAGCATTCCGACGGCCGGATGGAGATCGTCGACTGGGCCGAGCGCAAGAGGTCGCTCCAGGCAGCGGACAGCGTGCAAGAGGCAGCCGCAGCCGCGTGAAGATCGTTCTTGCGTCCGATGCCTGGCACCCGCAGGTCAACGGAGTCGTTCGATCGCTTTCGACGACCATCGACCAGCTGCGCCTGTCGGGCCACGAGGTCGAGGTCATCGAGCCGTCGCGCTTCCGGACTCTCCCTTGTCCCACCTATCCGGAAATTCGGCTGTCGCTCGCGTGCGGACGAAACGTCCGGAAGATCCTCGACGAGGCCCAGGCGGACAGCATCCATATCGCGACCGAGGGGCCGATCGGTTGGGCGGCACGCAACTGGTGCGTTCGCAATGGCCGCAGCTACACGACGGCGTTCCACACCCGCTTCCCCGATTATGTGTCGATCCGAACCGGCATTCCGGTCGAATGGATCTGGAAGCTGATGCGGCGGTTTCACGGCCCCGCCGACAAGACCTTCGCAGCGACGATGAGTCTTGCAGACGAGCTGAATTCGCGCGGGCTCGAGCACACCCACATCTGGCCGCGCGGGGTCGATCTCGAGCAATTCAACCCCGACGTGCCGCCGCATCCGGCCATGGCTGAGCTTCCGCGTCCGATCATGCTCAACGTCGGACGAGTCGCTCCGGAGAAGAATATCGAGGCGTTTCTCGAACTCGACGTGGAGGGCAGCAAGGTCGTCGTCGGGAGTGGGCCAGCGCTTGAGAAGATGAAGGCGGCTTATCCGGGCGTTCTTTTCCTTGGCGCGAAGCATGGTTCGGAGCTGGCGTCGGTCTACACTGCAGCCGACGTCTTCGTG
>DASQYQ010000302.1:0-2590 GCA_035639115.1 Sphingomicrobium sp.
CGCATGGAAAACCTGCTTTGCGATATCCAGACCGATCGTGCTAACTTCTGCCACGGGCGCCTCCTCTCAGATGGTTGGTCAACACCACCATCTTGGCACATAGATGCCGTAGGGGGCGTCCACCCCATCACCCAAATACGACGCTAGCGGCTTACGTCTGATTTCGACCCATTGCGGCCACAACGGTGCTCGATTACCTACCGCAGCCGCTTCCGCTGCTAGCGCTCCATGCGGTACAGCAGGTTCAGCGTAACCGCAGTTTCGAGCTGTCCGGGAGCGACGATGCCGCCGCTATCCCGCTCCGGTGCGCCGGGCGGTGGGGGCGGCGGCGGAGGGGGTGCTACGGGGCTGATGCCCCCGGCGGTAACCATCACATCCGTGCCGCGATACGAGGTGCCTTCTTCGACCGACAGCAGCCGGACGGACTTGTAGCCGTTGTTGCGGGCATATTCGGTCGCTTCCGCTTCCCCCCGCGCCAGCGCGCGGATACGCGCCTCGCGCTTGAGCGGTGCGGCATCGGAGATGCCAAAGGTTGGCCCGTAGACGGAATCTGCGCCGGCAGTCGTAAGGACATCGAGCAGTGAGGTCAGCTTGTCGATGTTGCGCGTTTTGATCTGGACCGAATTGTTGGCCATGTACCCGACCAACGTCTGGCGGCCCTGTCCGCCGGGCGAGGGCGGGTCCCACCGGTAGTCGGGCTGCAGCTGAATTCCCTGCGTCTGGATATCACGCTCCCGAATGCCCGATGCGCGAATGGCCGCGAGAAGCTTTTCCGTCTTGACCTTGTTCGCCGCGACTGCCGCCGTGGCGGTTGCCGCCTTGGCCTGCGTCGCGACGGTTATGCTCGCCTCGTCGGGCGGTGTCCGCAGCGATTCAGCGATGTTGACACGGACGAGCGGCGTGTTCGCCATCTCGGCGATGCTCGCCGTCGGCGCCTGCTGCGCCTCGACCGCCGCCGCCGGGATCATCACCGCCGAGAACGCGACCACACTCAACCATTTGCAACGCGCCACGAGAGTCTCCTGCAATACTCCAGGCCCCGCCTATGGCTCGATGCTTGAGGCTGGCCTGAACGCACAGATCAGTCGCCGTTCAAGTTCTGCCGAGGCTTATGACGATCCGGGCTGGGATGCGGCCTTATTGATAAGGGCTCGGCAAGATCGCTCGCAATGTCCGCCGTTCGGCGTGAAGCTAATCACCAGCTTCGACCCATTGCGCACGTAAGCACGTCTACTAACCTCGTACTGCTGGGGAGGATGAGGCAGAGCCTAACGTCCTTTTGCCTCAGTTTTGCTGCGCTAGTTTGTGATATCGGGCAATGATATCATCCGTCACGGCGGGAAAAGGGGGGAAGCGGTTGGGGGCAGCCGTCCACTCGCAACTGACTTTGTACCTCGTCGCGCTAACGACTGGGCTTGGAGCGACTGCGACTTTTGCGAGCGACGTCCGAGCGCCTCGGGTTCGTGTCGCGAACACGGTCGTCCAGGGAAATGACCGTAAGTCGGCTGCTCCAATCATAATCACCGGCTCTCGAATTCCGCGTAAGGATCTTACCGCAGTCAGTCCCGTCACGATCGTCAAAGGCGAAGAATTCAAGATGATCGGCGCTACGAGCGCCGAAGACCGTCTTAATGAGCTTCCACAGGTGAATCCATCTCAAGGGGAGTTCGTTACCGCCGGCGCGCCAGGTATTGGCACCGTCGATCTTCGCGGGCTTGGCCCATCCAGGACATTAGTGCTGGTCGATGGTCATCGCCTGATGCCAGGCGTTCCGCGCGTTCTGGTCCCGGACATCAACAGCATCCCGACCGCGCTCATTCAACGCGTCGATGTCCTCACCGGAGGAGCGGCTGCAGTCTACGGCTCGGACGCTGTAGCTGGCGTCGTCAACTTCATCCTCGATACGAGGATCAACGGGCTCAAGGCCGATGGCCAGATCGGCGCCTATCAGCACGACAACCGGGATGAATTCGCGCAGCAACTGCTCGATCGACGCCAGCTGCCATATCCGACCGGGAGTGTTGTAGACGGCCGCCGCGACAATCTGTCCGTGGCATTCGGGCAGAGCTTCCTGGAAAATCGGGGCAACGTCACGATTTACGGCGGATATCGTCGAACTGGCGGAGTCACTTGGGATCAGCGTGACTATAGCGCCTGTCCGATCACTGCGAGGACGAGTGCCGGAAAACCCACATCCGTCGTCGAGTGCGGCGGCCCGATCGTGTCTTATCCGGGCAACTATTTCGACAATCTCGGCAATGTCTACCAAATCACGGCCGACCGAACGTTTGTGCCTGGCCTTTCTCGCTTCAACACCAGCCCATGGAATCTCATTCAGCGACCGGATAAAAGATATATGGCCGGCGCCTTCGCGAACTACGACCTTTCGAGCGCCGTTCAGGCATATGCCGAAGCGATGTGGATGAAGGACCGGTCGCTTTGGCAACTGGGAGCATCGGGCGATTTCACGAACACCGAGACGATCAATTGCGACAATCCTCTGCTCTCCGATCAGCAGCGCTCTCTTATCTGCAAAACGGGCAATTTCGTCGGTGAGACGCCCGTATTTGACGATGCCGGGAACCTCCTC
>DASQYQ010000303.1:0-5819 GCA_035639115.1 Sphingomicrobium sp.
CCACCCACCAGATTCCGCCGAGGCCGACGATCGCCGCAGAGACTATGAATGCCGGCATGTAGGACCCGGTATTCTGGATAAGCAGCCCGGCGATGACCGGACCGATGATCCCCGATGTGTTGCCGACTCCGTTCATCACGCCGACCCATGTGCCCGACGCCTCCGGTCCCGCGTAGATCTGCGAGATGGCGTAACAGTTGCTGCCGCCGATTCCGCTGACAAGCGCCGTTACGATGAGCCATGCGAAGATTCCCGAGTGCGAGGTCGAAAATCCAATCCCGAGTATGGCGACTGCGGAGACGAGCATGTACATGCACATCAGCCCTTTGCGCAGCCGTCCTTCGTCCCAGCCACCGGCGACCAGGCGATCGGAAAGCCAGCCCCAGGCGAGAGCGCCGAACCCCTGAATGACGTAGCCGATCGTGGTCATCGCCGTCATTTCGAGGATCGACAGGCCGCGCACCGTGACGAGGAACAGCGGCAGCCAGGCAAGCAGGAAATAGAAGCCGTAGGTATTGGCGAAATGTCCTATTCCCATCAGCCAAACCGTCGGCGTGCGCATGACCTGCCCGACGGGAACGTCGTTGCCGCTGCCCTTGGAATAGCCGGCCCACTGCGGCCTCGAGGCTGACAGCCAGGGGATCAGCCACAGCAAAGTGACACAGCCGAAGACGAAAAAGATCCAGCGCCAGCCGTAGTAGGTAAGGATCAATCCCCCTGCGAAAGTCCCGAGCGCCGGCCCCCAATACAAGGACGCGGCAACGGCGCTGTTGGCGAGACCTCTCCTTTCGCCGCTTACATGGCGCGCGATGATCTTCGAGGCTGCCGGAAACGCCACGCCCTCGCCGACGCCGAGCGCAAGACGAAGCAAGACGAGCATCGCGAGCCCGTCGGCGAAGCCGGTAAGGAATGTCGCGACCGACCAGATTGCCAGCCCGATCGCGATCATTCGGTAGACGCAAAAGCGATCGGAGAGCCAGCCGACGGCGAACTGCGCAGGAGCATAGATCCACGCGAAAGCGGATACGGCAAGGCCGAACTGAGCCGCCGACAGACCGAGCTCACCCTTCAGCTTGGGTGCGGCAATGCCGACCGCGCCACGATCGACATAGTTGAGCAGAACCAGGGCAGCGAGCAGCAGCGTTAGCCAGAAACCCGCGCGCCCAGCTTGCTTTTCCATGCCCGTCTCCCCGCCCCCGTTCGATACCCGCTTGGAGGTATCAACACTAGTAGGCGGTCAGTAGCCGCCCTTCATCGCAGCGAGGAATCTTCCGACCATCCCCTTGGGCTGGCGCGGCCGTGCGATCGGACCGATGTCACGGATGTCGCCGCGACCCCTTGCCGCGAGCAATGCGAGGCCGACGAGCGTAGAGAAGGCGGGTCCGCTGTGCGCATCGGGAAGCCCGGTGATCTGCTTCGGCCGGCCGACTCGGACGGCGCGGCCGAGGACGCCCTGCATGTAATCGGCGACGTTCTTCAATTCGGCACCGCCGCCGGTCAGCACGACCTGTCGTCCGACGGGGCCGGTGAAGCCCAGCCCCTTGAGCCCAGCCTCGACCTCGTTGGTCAGCTCCTCGATTCGCTGGCGGATGACCATCATCAGCTGTGCGCGCGTGATCTTCATCGGCTCGGCACCCGGCTCCGTTCCGATCTGCGACGCCTCGATCATCTCGTTGTTGTCGCGGGGGCTCGTCATCGCCGAGCCGTAGAAGCACTTCAGGCGCTCGGCGTCGCGGCGCTGGACTGCGAAGGCGCAGGCGATGTCGTTGGTGATGTCCTTCGCGCCGAGCTGGATGGTGTGGAGACCCACAAGCATTCCGCCGAAATGTACCGAGACGTTGGTAACGTCCGCGCCCATCTCGACGAGCGCTACGCCAAGCTCCCGTTCCTCATCGCTAAGGCAGGCAAGCGCGGCGGCGATCGGAGACGCGACGATCGCCTTCACTCCGAGATGCGCCTGGCGGATAACCGTGTCGATATTGCGCAGCGGAGACGGATCGGCGGCGATGACGTGGATGTCGACTCCGAGGCGGCTGGCGTGGAGCCCGATCGGCTGCCGTACGCCCTGCGCTCGGTCGATCGTGTAGAGCGCGGGATGCGCATGGAGAACGACCTGGCCGTTGCGGTCGATCGCGCGCTTGCCTGCATCGAGAAGCTCGTCAACGTCGGCCTGCTCGACCGCATGCCCGCCGAGCTCCACTTCGACATTTGCAAGATCGCTGACGAGGCCGGGTGCGCCGTAGCTCGCCCAGACGTCCTCGACGGTGACTCCCGACATGCGCTCGGCAAGCTCGACCGCCTCCCGCACCGCGAATTCGCTTGCAGCCATGTCGGTGATGTAGCCGCGCTTGACGCCGCGGCTCTCGCGCTGGCCCGTGCCGAGCACGGTCGGGCGGCCCTCGTCGTCGAGACGAGCGATCATCGCGCTGACCTTCGAAGAGCCGATGTCGAGCGCGGCGATAAGATTGTGGTCGGCGGGCTGGACCATCAGCTGGCCTGAGCCGACGCCGGTTTCGGCGGTTCGAGGGCGTGCGGCAGCCGAACGATCATCTGACCGGGAACTCGGAGGTCGAAGCGGACCATCCCGCGACCGAGCAGGCCGCTCTGCTTGTCGGCCCGAGCGAACTTATCGAGCGCCGCTCGGGCGGCATCATATCCTTCCGGAAGAGCGACGGTCTCGCCCGACTGGAAATTGAGGTCCCAGCGGCGCCCGCCGACCCAGGTCGCCGAAGCGAGCTGCGGCTTCAGCGTCGGCACGTCCTTCATCAGGCCCGCCAGCTCCTGCTCCTGCGAGTTCGCGCCGGCGCCGATCAGAAGCGGCAGGTCGGGCATCTTGTCGACCGGCACGCGGTCGAGCACGACTCCTTCGCTATCGATGAGCGCGAGCTGGCCCTGGCTCTGCCATAAAGCGGCGGGCTTGCGCTCGACGATGTCGATGACGAGCGTGTCGGGAAGGCGGCGAAGAACGCGGGCATCCTTGACCCAGCCGAAGCGCATCAGCCGGCTTCGGATAGCCCCCGCGTCGACCAGCGCCTGGGGCGCCTTGTCGCCTCCGGCTTCGTCCGCGGCGCGGCGGAGCTCGTCGGTGACCACCGCGTCGACCGGTGCCCGGTTCATGTGAGCGAGGCCGACGATCTGATAGCCGCTGACGGTAAAGCCGGCATGGCCAACTGCGGAGGCGGCGGCGCGCTCCGCCTTGGCCGGGATGTCGAGCGCGAGGATCACCACCACTGCAATGGCGAGCATGAACGCCGCGAAGAACAGGCCGGCAACCTTGTTCGCGCGCGCCTGATCGACAGGAAGGCGCTTGGCGATCTTCTTCGGAACCGCCACCTTCGCCGACTTGCGCGTCTTGGCGCGGCTGCCCCCGCCGCGACGGACATGCGCGGCGCTCATTGGAGCGCCTCCGCGATAAGCCGCTCGACCAACTCGCCGTAAGCGATGCCCTTGGTCTTCGCCTGCTCGGGAACGAGGCTGAGCGGAGTCATTCCGGGCTGCGTATTTACCTCGAGCAAGTAGATGCCGGCCTCGCCCTGCTCGTCGTCCCAGCGAAAGTCAGAGCGCGACGCGCCCTTGCAGCCGAGCAGCCGGTGAGCCCTGACCGCCATGCCCATCAGCGACTGGGCGATATCGTCGGGGATCTGGGCGGGGCAGACGTGGACGGTCCGGCCGTCGGTATATTTGTGCTCGTAATCATAGAAGCCGCTGTCGATCTTCAGCTCGGTCACGGCCAGCGGCTCGTCGTTGAGAACGGCGACGGTCAACTCCCGGCCCTTGATGAACGGCTCCGCGAGGAGCTGGTCGAACTCGTGCCACGGGCCGGGAACGTCGCGGCCGATCGGCAATCCGTAATTACCATCGGAGGTGACGATCGCGACTCCGACCGATGAGCCTTCGTTGACTGGTTTGAGCACATAAGGTCGCGGCAGAGGGTCCTCGCGATAGATGCTCTCGCTATCGACTATCTTGCCGGCAGGCATTCGTATGCCGCCCGGCACCAGCACCATCTTGGTCAGCTCCTTGTCGATCGCGATGACCGAGGTCGCCAGCCCGCTGTGCGTATATTTGAGGCCCATCAGGTCCATCATGCCCTGGACGGTGCCGTCCTCGCCGGGGGTACCGTGAAGCGCGTTGAACACGACGTCCGGCTTCATTTCAGCAAGGCGGATGGCGACGTCACGGTCCATGTCGAGCTCGGTCACGTTCGACCAGCCGCGCTCGCGCAAGGCGGCCGCAATGCCCGCGCCGCTCGTGAGCGAGACTTCGCGCTCCTTGGACCAGCCGCCCATCAGGACGACGACGTGCAGATTCCTGTTCATTCCCTCCCGACCCGCTGGATTTCCCACTCGAGCATGATGTGGCTTTTCGCCTCGACCCGGCGGCGGACTTCCTCGCCCAGCGCCTCGATCTCGGCGCTTGTCGCGCTACCGAGATTGAGGAGGAAATTGCAATGCTTTTCCGAGACTTGGGCATCGCCCATCTTAAGTCCGCGGCAACCCGCCGCGTCGATCAGCGCCCAGGCCTTGTGGCCGTGCGGATTCTTGAACGTCGAGCCGCCCGTCCGGCTGCGAAGCGGCTGCGATTCTTCGCGAGCGCGCGCGATGGCGTCCATCTCGGCGCCGATCGCTTCGGAATCCCCCGGAACACCGCGGAAAACGGCTTCGGTCACGACCGCGCCCGAGGGAATGTCGCTGTGCCGATAGGTGTAGCCGAGCCTTTCGAGAGGCCATTCGACGACCTCGCCGGAGCGAAGCACGAGCCGCGCCGAAACGAGGATGTCGCTGACCTCGCGGCCATAAGCACCGCCGTTCATTCGGACAAAGCCGCCGACGGTACCCGGGATCCCGCGCAGGAACTCCAGCCCCGCGATGCCCTGATCGCGCGCGGTCGACGATACCAGGATGCCGCTAGCGCCACCGCCGCAGCGCAGGCTCGTCTCATCCACGCGGTCGATCTTCGCGAAAGCCTTTCCGAGCCTCACCACGACTCCGGGCACTCCGCCATCGCGAACGATGAGGTTGGAGCCGAGGCCGAGCGCCATTACCGGCATTTCCGGATCGAGCTCGCGAAGAAACTGGACGAGGTCCTCCTCATCCTTCGGCTCGAAAAGCCATTCGGCGTTGCCGCCGCTCTTGAACCAGACGAGCGGCGCGAGAGGTGAGTTCGGCGTGAGCTTGCCGCGGACCTGCGGCATTGCGACCACGGCATTCATGCGCTTTGACCTTCGGACAGCGGCAGCGAGGATTTTTTCGCCCGCGCAACGCCAATGCCGTTAGCGAGAGCGGCGGCCCATTTGGTGATGTCGCCGGCGCCCATGCAGATGACCATGTCGCCCTCGGCCGCGAGGTCGCGGAGGCTCTGGCAAAGCTCGTCCAGGTCGGCGACCGAGCTGACCATTCGGTGGCCGTGCGCGCGAAGACCCTCCGCCAATGCATCGGAATTGACGCCCTCGATCGGCTCCTCCCCGGCGGGATAGACGGGGACGACGAAGACGACGTCGGCGTCGTTGAAGGCGCTTTGGAAGTCATCCATCAGCGATTGGAGCCGCGTGTACCGGTGCGGCTGGACGACCGCGATCACGCGTCCTTCGGCACCCTCGCGAGCGGCGGCAAGCACTGCACGGATCTCGGTCGGATGGTGGGCGTAGTCGTCGATGACGATCGCTCCGTCGACTTCGCCCACGTGGGTGAAGCGGCGCTTGACGCCTTCGAAACGTTCGAAACCAGCAACGATTGCGTCGTCGGAAATGCCGAGTTCGATCGCTACTGCGATTGCCGCAAGGGCGTTCTGGACGTTGTGCCGACCGGGAATAGGGACAT